>JBQGEI010000110.1:0-14030 GCA_052039535.1 Pseudoxanthomonas sp. | reverse complement strand
GAGATCAAGAAGGGCCCGAAGGGCAACCGCTGGTCGCCCACCGCGCCGGCCGACGGCGTGCCGTTCCACCCGTACTACACGGTGAAGGACACCTTCTACGTCTGCGCGATGCTGGTGATCGGCGCCTTCATCATCTTCTTCGCGCCGGCCTTCGGCGGCTGGTTCCTGGAGCATGACAACTTCACCGAGGCCAACAAGCTGGTGACGCCGGAGCACATCAAGCCGGTGTGGTACTACACCCCGTTCTACGCGATGTTGCGCGTGGTCCCGGACAAGCTCGGCGGCGTGATGGTGATGTTCGGCGCGATCGTGATCCTGTTCGCCGTGCCGTGGCTGGACCGCGCCCGGGTACGTTCGTACCGCTACCGCGGCACGCTGTCATGGGTGCTGTTGCTGGGCCTGGCCGTCAGCTTCGTGTGGCTGGGCAAGATCGGCGCCGGCCCGGGCACCGACCCGGTGGAGACCATCGTCGGCCGCGTGCTGACGGTCTACTACTTCCTTTTCTTCCTGACCATGCCGCTGTGGACCAAGCTGGACAAGACCAAGCCGGTGCCGGAACGGGTGACGACGCATGACTAAGAAGTGGATTGCCCTGCTGACCGCAGCGGCCACCGGCCTCCTGTTCTCCGCCGCGGCGCTGGCTGCCGCCGGCGGCCCGGTGGAGCAGGCCGGCAACGACCTGTCCGACCGCGCTTCGCTTCAGCGCGGCGCGGCGCTGTACATGAACTATTGCGCCGGCTGCCACTCGCTGAAGTACCTGCGCTACTCGCGCATGGCCGAGGACCTGGGCCTGACCGAGGAAGAGGTGATGGCCAACCTCAACTTCACCGGCGCCAAGTACGGCGAGCAGATCCAGGTCTCGATGTCGCACGCCGACGGCGAGAAGTGGTTCGGCAAGATGCCGCCGGACCTGAGCCTGATCGCCCGCGTGCGGGAGAGCGACTGGGTCTACACCTACCTCAAGTCGTTCTACCTCGACGAGAGCCGGCCGCTGGGCTGGAACAACAAGCTGTTCCCGAACGTGTCCATGCCCAACCCGCTGTGGGAGCTGCAGGGCCTGCAGCATGCCGAGTACGGCGAGCCGGACGCGGCCACCGGCGAGCGCCACCCGGAGCGCCTGGTAGTCACCTCGGCCGGCCGCCTGTCGGCGCAGGAGTTCGACCAGGTCGCGCGCGACATCACCAATTTCCTGCAGTACGCCGGCGAGCCCGCCGCGCTCAAGCGGCAGGCACTGGGGATCTGGGTGATCCTGTTCCTGGTGGCGCTGACGTTCCTTGCCTGGCTGCTGAAGCAGGAATACTGGAGCGACGTCCACTGAGTTTTTCCGGGCGTGTGCCACAGCCAGGGCCGGGGATTCCCGGCCTTGCGCTTTTCAGCGGCGCGACGGCACACTCGGGGAATATCACGACCGACGGCGAGGGGCCGGCGGCGTTGGTGCGGCCGGCGGATTCCGGCCGTCGGAGGCCTAGATGGCAGCGAGCGTGCGCATGCGCAATACCCTGACTTTGTTTTCCTCCGTCGACGACGTCCTGTGTCATCGGGTACGCCTGGTCCTGGCGGCCAAGGGCGTCACGTACGACCTGGTGGCGGTTGACGCGCAGAACCCGCCCGAGGACCTGATCCACCTCAACCCGTACCATTCGGTGCCGACCCTGGTGGAGCGCGAGCTGGTGCTGTACGCCGCCTCGGTGGTCAGCGAGTACCTGGACGAGCGCTATCCGCATCCGCCGCTGATGCCGGTCGACCCGCTTTCGCGCGCGCGCCTGCGCCTGGCGATGCTGCGCATCGAGCACGACTGGGTGCCGCAGGTGCAGGCGATCCAGCTGGGCAACCGGCAGCAGGCCGAGGCCGGCCGCAAGCGCCTCAAGGAGCTGCTGACCGAATCGCTGCCGCTGTTCAAGGCCAGCAAGTTCTTCCTCAATCCGGAGATGAGCCTGGCCGACTGCGCCATGGCGCCGATCATCTGGCGCCTGCCGGCACTGGACGTGCCGCTGCCCAAGGACGGCAAGGCGATCGAGGATTACGGCAACCGCATCTTCCGCAACCCCGGCTTCGTCCGCAGCCTTACCGAACAGGAACGTAAGCTGCGGGACCTGCCGGCCTGACCGGCGCCGGGGCGGAGCCTTCCGCCGCGGTGCGCAGACTGGACGCATGACCGACGACGTACCCCGCATGACCTCCTATCGCCCGTACCTGCTGCGGGCGCTGACCGAGTGGATCAATGACAACGGCATGACCCCGCACATCCTGGTGGATGCGGACGTGCCGGGGGTGCAGGTGCCGCCCGGTACGGTGCGCGACGGCAAGGTGGTGCTCAACATCGCCGACCGCGCGGTGGCCGGCCTGCACATGGACAACGACTGGATCGGCTTCACCGCCCGCTTCGGCGGCGTGAGCCAGCCGGTCAACGTGCCGGTCGGCGCGGTGCTGGCGGTCTATGCCCGGGAGACCGGGCAGGGCATGGTGCTGCCGGAGGAAGGCGGGATCGCGCCGGATGCCGAGGGCGAGGACGGACACGACGGATCGCCCGACGACACGCCGCCGTCGCCGCCGGAACCCCCGCAGCCCGGCAAGCGCCCGCACCTGCGCGTGGTGAAGTAGCCTCGCGAATCCGCGGCGATCGGCCGCGGGTGGTTCAGTCGCGCGGATGCAGGTCGCGGCCCCGCGATGGCAGCGGGATGATGCTGGCGCCCGCCGAGGGCCCGGTGAACGACACCAGCCGCCCTCCGCGCAGCACCAGCCGGCCGCTGTGGCGGTCGCTGCCATCGTGCGAATAGTCGAAGCGGAACGTGCGCTCCATCCCGAGCCAGCCGTCGGCGCGCCGGTATAACCGCAGGCCCGCGGCATGCACGCTCTGGTCGAGCCATTGCACGCCGGCCGCGGCGCAGGCGTCGCGGCCCAGGGCTTCGGCACGTTCGGCGGCGGCGCGCGCGGCGTTCCAGAACGCCACCGCCGCGGCGGCGGCAATCATCAGCAGGATCACGCTTGGCATGGCGTGACTCTAGCCGAGCGCGCTGCGGTGCGCAGCCTCAGTCCACCTCGGCAGGCGTTCCAGCGTCCGGTGCCGGGCCAGGGATGCCGGGCGCGGGCGAGGTGCCGAGCACGTCCAGTTCCGCCTGGGGCTTGAGCTTGAGCAGCACCGCCCAGTCGCGGCGGTTGAAGTCACAGGCGCCCGGCAGGCCTGGTCCACAGCCGGCGTCGGCAACGCCGCTGGCGGTGGCGCGGGCCAGGCGTCCGTCGCGTTCCAGTGGCAGCTGGCGCATCACCACCGCGTTGAGGGTATTGCCGCCGACAAGGTGGAGGGTGCGGTCACCGCCGGGGTTGGCGGCAATCACCACCTCGCAATGTGACTGCCGTGGCAGGCTGCCCTGTCCGGCCAGGGCATTGCGCAGGCCGTCGGCGCCCCGCCCTTCGTCGGCGGCACGCAGGAAGCACACCAGGTCGCCCGGCGCGGGCTTGCCGGTGAACGGGTCGGTATAGGCGTAGGGGCTGCGCGCGGGTTGGCGCCAGGCATGGGCGATATAGTCCATGTGCCGCGGCGAGGCGACGAATCCGGGCACGCCGGCGCGGCGCATCACCCAGGAGATGAAGGCCGCCGACCAGGGATTGTCGAGCAGGAAGGCGCGGCAATCGCTGTCGCGGAAGCGGTCCCCGGGCGGACCCGAGCAGCTGTCGGCGCCGGGGATGGCGCCCATCGCCGACAGGGTGCCGCTTTCGCGCCAGTAGCGCGCGACCTGCTGCCAGGCCGGGGTCGCCCCGTCGTCCAGCCGTGTACGCTCGGCTTCGGTGACCGCCAATGAGCCCAGGCGGCCGTCGCGGTCGATGAAGGGCCGCCACCAGAGCCGGTGCTCGTGGCAGGCGGTGCGGACGATGCCGGCGGCGGTCGCCTCGACGCCGTAGCGCGGCGGGATGTCGCAGGCGTCCACCGCTGCGGCAGGCCGCGCGGAAAACAGGCCCGCGAGGGCCAACAGCAGGATCCAGGTGGGACGCAGGCGCATGCAGGCTCTGTTTTGCATGCAGCGAGGTTAGCCAGCGGAGGTGGGCGCGGCGTGAGTGTCGCGCCCACCATGGTGCCGTCTCACCGCGGGACGGGTCCCAGCTTCAGCGACAGATCGATGGCGCGCACATGCTTGGTCAGCGCGCCGATGGAGATGAAGTCCACCCCGTCGGCGGCGATCGCGCGCAGGTCTTCCAGGCCGACGCTGCCGGAGACTTCCAGCGGGATGCGGCCGTCGAACGGCGCGCTGCGTGCCACGCGCACCGCCTCGCGTCGCGTCGCCGCGTCGAAGTCATCGATGAGGATGCGGTCGCAGCCGGCCGCGAGCGCCTGGCGCAGTTCGTCCAGGGTCTCGACCTCGACCACCAGCGGCAGGTCCGGGCGAGCGGCGCGCGCCGAGGCGATCGCCGCGGCGACCGAGCCGGCGACGCGCACGTGGTTCTCCTTGAGCATCACCGTGTCGTACAGGCCCATGCGGTGGTTGCTGCCGCCGCCGGCGCGGACCGCGTACTTCTGCGCCAGGCGCAGGCCGGGCAGGGTCTTGCGGGTATCGAGGATGGTGGCACCGGTGCCCTGCACGGCGGCCACGCAGGCGGCGGTGGCGGTGGCTGTCGCGCTGAGGGTCTGCATGAAGTTGAGCGAGCTGCGCTCGGCACTGACCAGGGCGCGGACGCGCCCGTGCAGCAGGGCCAGCACGGTGCCGGCGGCGACCCGATGGCCCTCGTCCACCTGCCACCGGATCCGCACATCCGTATCCAGCGCCCGGTGGCAGGCGTCGAACCACGGCCTGCCGGCGACCACCGCATCCTCCTTGCACAGCAGGTAGGCGTCGGCGGGCTCGTCGGGCAGCAGGGCGGCGGTAGCGTCGCCGGGCCCGATATCCTCGGCCAGCGCCCGGCGCACGTCTTCCAGGACTACCGCCCGGGGCGGGGCAACCAGGCCGGCCGGCAGGTTCATGCCGGCGGGAAGTCCGCGACCTGCACCGTGGGCAACGCTTCCTCGACCAGCAGTACCGGAATGCCGTCCTCGACCCGGTACACCTGGCGGCGGTCGCGGGTCACCAGGGCCTCGCGCAGCGGGTCGCGCTGCGGGGTGCCGTCGGCGCGGCTGACCTGGCCGGCGGCGATGGCGCGGTTGAGCGCGTCCAGCCCGCGCGACTCCAGCAGGGCCAAGGGCTGGCGGGTGTCGGGCGAGCACAGCAGGTCGAGCAGCTTGCGGTCCATGGCGTTCGGTCGGGGAGCGGAGATGGCTAGAATACGGCCTTGCCACCGAGGACGGCCATGCCAGCCCAGCCCACTCCGCCTGTGTCCACCGCCGCCGCACCGCTGGTCGGCGTCGTGATGGGGTCCCGTTCCGACTGGGAAACGATGCAGCACGCCGTGCAGAAGCTCGAGGCCCTGGGCGTTCCGCACGAGGTGCGGGTCGTCTCCGCGCACCGCACCCCGGACGTGCTGTTCGAGTATGCCGCCAGCGCGCAGGCGCGGGGACTGCGGGCGATCATCGCCGGCGCCGGCGGCGCTGCCCACCTGCCGGGCATGCTGGCGTCCAAGACGCCCGTCCCGGTGCTGGGCGTGCCTGTGCAGAGCCGCGCGCTCAACGGCATGGATTCGCTGCTGTCGATCGTGCAGATGCCCGCCGGCGTGCCGGTGGCGACCTTCGCCATCGGCAATGCCGGTGCGGCCAACGCCGGGCTGTTCGCCGCGGCGATGCTGGCCCCCGCGCATGCGGACATCGCCCGCGCGCTGGATGCGTTCCGCCAGCGCCAGACCGAGGACGTGATCGCCCATGACGACCCGCGCCAGTGAGCCGTCGCCCATGAGCCGCCGCAGCCGCGTGGGGATCCTCGGGGGCGGGCAGCTGGCGCGGATGATGGCCCTGGCCGGGCTGCCGTTGGGGCTGCAGTTCAAGGTGCTGGACCCGGCGGCCGATGCCTGCGCGGGCGAGTGCGCGCCGCTGGTGAACGCCGCGTTCGACGATGCCGCCGCGCTGGAGGCGCTGGCGGGCGAAGTCGACGTGGTGACCTTCGATTTCGAGAACGTGCCTGCCGACAGCGCCCGCGCCCTGGCCGGCAAGGTGCCGGTGCACCCGTCGCCCGAGGCACTGGCCGTCGCCCAGGACCGGCTGGCCGAGAAGACCCTGTTCCGCGAGCTGGACATCCCGGTGCCCGCGTTTGCCGCCGTGGAGAGCCGCGAGGCGCTGCAGCGCGCGCTGGATGAGGTGGGGGTGCCGTGCATCCTCAAGACCCGTCGCCTGGGTTACGACGGCAAGGGCCAGTTCCGCATCCGCAGCCGCGCCGACGCCGACGCCGCCTGGGACGCACTGGGTGCACAGGCGCCGCGCGTGGGCCTGATCCTCGAGGCCTTCGTGCCATTCGACGGCGAAGTCAGCGTGGTGGCCGTGCGCGGCCGCGACGGCGAGTTCCGCGCCTGGCCGCTGACCGCCAACTGGCACGTGGATGGCGTGCTGTCGGCCAGCCTCGCGCCTGCGCCGGTGTCCGACGCGTTGCATGCCACCGCGCTGGACTACGCGCGACGCCTGGCCGGCAGGCTGGAGTACGTCGGCGTGTTCGCGCTGGAGCTGTTCCGCCGCGGCGATGCGCTGCTGGCCAACGAGATGGCGCCGCGGGTCCACAACTCCGGCCACTGGACCATCGAGGGAGCCGAGACCTCGCAGTTCGAGAACCACCTGCGCGCGGTGCTCGGCCTGCCGCTGGGCAGCACGGCCATGCGCGGCCACGCCTGCATGCTCAACTGGATCGGACAGACGCCTCCGGCCGGCGCGGTGCTGGAGCAGCCCGGCGGGCACTGGCATGACTACGGCAAGGAGCCGCGCGCCGGACGCAAGGTCGGGCATGCGACCTTCCGCGCCGATGCGCCCGGCTCGCTGGCCGATGCGCTGGATCACGCCGCCGGCGCGCTGGAGCGCCAGGACCAGGTGCGCCCGGTGTTGGCTGTACTGCGCGGAGGTTGAGTCGGGTGGCGCCTGTTCAGCGCAGGCGCCTGGCTACCGCGTCCCAGTCCACCACCTTCCAGAAGGTGGCCAGCCAGGCCGCGCGATCGTCCCGGTGGTCGGCCCACCACGCGTGTTCCCACAGGTCGCAGGCCAGCAGCGGGGTGTCGGTGCCGGTGGCCGGCGAACTGCGGCCGCGCGTGCTGACGATGCCCGGCCGGCCGTCGGGGTGCTGCACCAGCCAGACCCAGCCCGGTCCGCCAAGCAGGCCGGCCATGCGTTCGAACTCGTGGCGGAAACCGGCCAAATCACCGTACCGGTTCGCCAGCAGGCTGGCGACCCCGCCCCGCGGCTCACCGCCGCCGCGAGGCGACAGGCAGGTCCAGAAGAAGGCGTGGTTCCACGCCTCGGCCGCGGCTTCGGCCAGGCGCCCCTGGACCTTGCCGACGAGCTGGTCCAGTGGGAGGTCCTCCAGCCCGGAACCCGGCAGCGCCTGGTTGAGCGTGTCCAGGTGGGACTGATGCACGCCGCGGTGGGCGTCCAGCGCGGTGGCGGAGACGTGCGGCTCCAGCGCGGTGCGCGCGAAGGGGAGGTCGGGCAACTCGAGGGGCATGCGGAATTCCGGCGGGCGCGGCGTCGGCTCGGCCGCGCAGGGATTACAATTGCAACTTCAGTGTAGCCGACGGCCGTTCAGGCCCCGTCGTCAGGAGAGGCGCAATGGCGGTGATGGATCGCATCCAGGCCGAGGTGGAGAGCAGGCCGATCGTCCTGTTCATGAAGGGCACCCCGGCATTCCCGATGTGCGGCTTTTCCGCGCGCGCGGTGCAGGCGCTGCAGGCCGCCGGCGCCGAGGATCTGCACACGGTCAACGTGCTCGAGGAGCCCGAGGTGCGGGCCAACCTGCCGCGCTATTCGAACTGGCCGACCTTCCCGCAGCTGTTCCTGCACGGGGAGCTGATCGGCGGCTGCGAGATCACCCTGGAGCTGCTCGAGTCCGGCGAGCTGCAGCGCATGGTCAGCGAAGCCCGCTCGCAATGAGCCTGGTCGGTCTGCCCGTGGCCGCGCCCAAGGCGCTGGACGGTCGCGTCATCCTGGTCACCGGCGCCCATGGCGGACTGGGCAGCGCGGCCGCGCGCGCCTGCGCCGCCGCCGGCGCCACGGTGGTCCTGCTCGGGCGGCGGCTGCCGCGGCTCAACCGGGTATATGACGCACTGGCGGGCGTAGGGCCCGAGCCGCTGCTGTATCCGCTGGATCTGGAAGGTGCCGGTCCGGACGACTATGCCGAGCTGGCCGCGCGCGTCCAGGACGCGACCGGTCGCCTGGACGGGGTGTTGCACTGCGCGGCCGAGTTCCGGGGGTTGACGCCACTGGAGCATCAGGATCCTGCGGTGTTCGCGCGGGCCATCCATGTCAACCTGACCGCCCCGTGGTGGCTGGTGCAGGCGTGCCTGCCGCTGCTGCGCAGCGCCCCCGACCCGGCCATCGTGCTGGCGGTGGACGACCTGGCGCGCGTCGGCCAGGCCTATTGGGGCGGTTACGGCGTGGCCCAGCACGGGCTGCACGCGCTGGTGGCGATGCTGGCCGCGGAACTGGCCAACGATCCGGTGCGCGTATGCGCGTTGCAACCCGGGCCGATGCGCACCCCGTTGCGCGCCCGTGCCTATGCCGATGATGGCGCCGCCGACCTCCGGGACCCGGAGGCCTACGCCGCCCATTGCGTGCAGCTGCTTTCCGGCCAGGGGGCCGCCCACCGCGGGCGGATCGTCAAGCCGCTGGAGGAGCAGCCGGCATGACCATCATGTCCGCGGCCCTGTTGCTGTTCCTCATCCTGGACCCGCTGGGCAACATCCCGGTGTTCCTCAGCGTGCTCAAGCCGCTGACGCCGCGCCGCCAGCGGATCGTGCTGGTGCGCGAGCTGCTGATCGCGCTGGGCGTGCTGATGCTGTTCCTGTGGTTCGGGAAGTACGCGCTGGAACTGATGCACCTGCGCCAGGAGTCGGTATCCATCGCCGGCGGCATCGTGCTGTTCCTGATCGGCATCCGCATGATCTTCCCGCGTCCGGAAGGGCTCATGGGGGAGATCCCCGACGGCGAGCCCTTCATCGTGCCGCTGGCGATCCCGCTGGTCGCCGGGCCGTCGGGAATGGCGGCGGTGATGCTGATGGGCAGTCGCGAGCCGGACCGCCTCGGCGAGTGGAGCCTGGCGTTGTTCCTGGCCTGGGCGGCCACGGCCGCCATCCTGCTGGCGTCGCCTTTCCTGTACCGGCTGCTGGGCCGGCGCGCCCTGACCGCGGTCGAGCGGCTGATGGGCATGCTGCTGGTCGCCATTTCGGTGCAGATGCTGCTCGACGGCCTGTCCGTCTACCTCGGCCACGTCCCGGCCGCCTGAACGTCCGCTGGCGACAGTTGCGTCGCAAACTATGCTGCGACGCAATAAAATTTTGTCATCAGGCCGTCACACCCCGTTACTAGCATGTTAATCTGTCGTTAACCCCTGCGCCCCCGTACGCAGGGAAGCCATTGATACGTCTAGCCCATCGTTCGGGCTGAAACTTCTTTGCCACCCCTCGCGAGGCCTTTTGCCATGACCGATCACCGTCGACTCCGCATGTCCAAGCTGACCCTTGGACTGGTCGCCGCCCTTGCCGCCGCTCCTGCGTTCGCCCAGAGCACCTCCGCCGGTGTCGGCGGCGTGGTGACCGGCAACGGGGGCCAGCCGGTCTCCGGCGCCGAAGTGACCATCACCCATGTCGAGTCCGGTACGGTCAGCCGCGCCACCACCGATGGCAGCGGCCGCTACAACGCCCGCGGCCTGCGCGTCGGCGGCCCGTACACCGTCACCGTGACCAAGCCGGGCGAGGGCACCAAGACCGAAGAGGGCGTCTACCTCAACCTCAACCAGGTCAACACGGTCAACGCCACCCTGGCCGGCGACGTCACCACCCTGCAGGGCGTGCAGGTGGTCGGGGCGACCCTGGGCGGTTCGGAGATCTTCAGTGCCAACAAGATGGGCACCGGCACCAACGTCAACCGCGAGCTGATGGACGCGCTGCCGTCGGCCAACCGCAACATGCAGGACTACATCCGCCTGGATCCGCGCATCTCGCAGGTCAGCAAGGCCGATGGCGCGATCTCGGCCGGCGGCCAGAACACCCGCTTCAACGCGATCCGCATCGACGGCATCGGCGCCGGCGACCCCTTCGGCCTGGAGTCCAACAACTTCCCGACCGAGCGCCAGCCGGTGTCGATGGATGCCATCCAGGAAATCAACATCGACCTGGCCAACTACGACACCACCATCTTCGGTGGCACCGGCGCGGTGGTGAACGCGGTGACCAAGTCGGGCACCAACACCCTGTCGGGCACCGTGTACGCGACCTACCGCGACAAGGACATGGTGCGCAGCCGGCTCGAGGGCGAGACCTCCGACTTCCTCGGGTTCAAGGACGAGGTGACCTACGGCGCCACCGTCGGCGGCCCGATCGTCAAGGACAAGCTGTTCTTCTTCGCAAACTACGAGAACTACACCCGTACCGCGCCGGGCATCAGCCTGAGCGATACCGCCATCGGCCGCGGCAACGTCACCCAGCAGGACATCATGGACATCATGTCCGCGGCCAACGCGCTGGGCTTCGATGCCGGTTCGCTGGCGGCGCCGGGCGACAGCAAGACCGAGATCGAGGAGTACGCGGTCAAGCTGGACTGGAACATCAACGAGAACCACCGTGCCGCCCTGCGCTACAACAAGATGGAGCAGAGCGTCATGCGCTTCCCGGGCATGGGCAGCTCCACCGTCTCCCTGAGCAGCTACTGGTACGCGCAGCCGAAGACCTACGAGACCTGGATGGGCGAGGTCTTCAGCGACTGGAGCGAGAGCTTCTCGACCGAGTTCAAGGCCTCGTACAAGGACTACTCCGCGGTCCGCGCGCCGAACTCCAACCTGCCGTCGATCCAGATCCAGGGCTTCCCGGGCAACTCGTCGGTCTACCTCGGTACCGAGGTCAACACCCACGTGAACATCGTCGAGAGCAAGGAGCTGAGCCTGTTCGCGGCGGGTAACTGGTACGTGGGCGACCACGTGGTCAAGTTCGGCGTGGACCATCAGGACAACGACCTGATGAACTTCTACGGCCGCAACCTCAACGGCAGCTACGCGTTCCGCACCCTGCAGGACTTCATCGATCGCCGCCCCAGCTCGTACTCGGTGCGCGCGCCGCGTGCCGGCGGCAGCGTCAATGACGTGCCGGCCGAGTTCACCCTGAAGAACACCGGCGTGTTCCTGCAGGACACCTGGGCGGTCAACTACAACCTGAGCCTGATGTACGGCGTGCGCGTGGACATGCCCGACTACAGCAGCCAGGACCTGTACAACCCGCTGATCCAGTCGACCTACGGCTACGACAACACCTACGTGCCGGACTCCAAGCTGGTGCAGCCGCGCGTCGGCTTCAACTACACCTTCGACAGCGAGCGCCCGATGCAGCTGCGCGGCGGCGTCGGCCTGTTCGGCGGCGCGGCCCCCAACGTGTGGCTCTCCGGCGCCTACTCCAACACCGGCCTGAACTACGTCGAGTACACCTGCAACGGCGCGGCGGCCCCCGTGTTCTCGCCGAACCCGGCGCCGAACGTCCCGGCCAACTGCTCGGCCGGCAATGCGCGCGCCAACGTCGACATCATCGAGCCGGGCTTCAAGCTGCCGTCGGTGTGGAAGTCCAACCTGGCGTTCGACCACGAGCTGCCGTGGTACGGCATCGTCGCCTCGGCCGAAGCCCTCTTCACCAAGGTCAACGACGGCGTGTTCGTGCAGCGCCTGGACCTGTACAGCGATGCCGCCGGCAGCGGCGCCACCGCTTACGGCCAGGACGGCCGCCCGCTGTTCTGGAACGAGGCGGGCCTGAACCCGGCCAACGCCGGCCGCTTCGGCATCGACCCGGGCACCAACGGCGCGACGGCCAAGTACAACCGGCCCGACGGCATCGGCGATGTGCTGCTGGTCCGCAACACCGACCAGGGCTCCAGCACCCAGCTGACCTTCGGCCTGGACAAGCCGCTGGCGGAGAACTGGGGCTGGTCGCTGTACTACACCTACACCCGGGCCAAGGAAGTCAGCCCGATGTCCAGCTCCCAGAACACCTCCAACTGGGGCAACACCCCGATCGGCGTGGTGAACGAGGACGTGGCCTACAACTCGCGCTACGCGATGAAGGACCGCGTGAGCGGCCAGCTGCACTGGCAGAAGGCGTTCTTCGGCGACTACAAGACCCGCGTGTCGGCGTTCTACGAGGGTCGTAGCGGCCGTCCGTTCAGCTACATCTTCTACAACGACGCCAACGGCGACGGCGATCCGTCCCGCACCAACCAGGCCGGCTACTTCAACGACCTGTTCTACGTGCCGGCGGGCCCTGGCGACGTGCTGTGGACCGGTGGCGCGGAGATGGAGCAGTCGTTCTTCAGCTGGCTGGAGCGCAACCCGGAGCTGTACGCGTACCGCGGCCGCATCGCCCCGGCCAACGAGTTCCGCACGAAGTGGACCAACAGCTTCGACGTGCGCATCAGCCAGGAGCTGCCGGGCTTCTTCGACGGGCACAAGACCGAGGTCTCGCTCGACATCATGAATGTCGGCAACCTGCTCAACAAGAAGTGGGGCCTGATCGAGGACTACGGCTTCAACGCCACGGCCCGCGTCGCCAACTACGCCGGTATCGATCCGGCGACCGGCAAGTACGTCTACCACTTCACCGGCGAGGGTACCGATCCGACCATCCAGGAGAACAACAACGACAAGGGCAACACCGCGGTGTCGCGCTGGTCGGTGATGTTCGGGATCAAGTACCGCTTCTGATCGCAGCGGCACGTGCCACCAGACGGCCGGGCAATGCCCGGCCGTCTGCGTTTTGCGGCGCCGGTGGCCGGCGCACGGGGCAGGGGCCCCGCGACGGCGGGTGTCCTTGCACGGCCGGTGGGGTAAAGTCGCCGACCGGCCTGCCAGACATCCAGACACCATGAACGACGAAGTCGCCAGCACCCTTCCGGTCCAGGACGCGCGCATCTACCCGCGGGGTGGGCTGGACGTGCTGTCGCGGGCCGAAGTGGCCCGGCTGCGGGACGCCTCCAGTGGCGGGATGCACGAGCTGCTGCGGCGCTGCGCGCTGGCGGTGCTGACCAGTGGCAGCGCCAGCGACGACCCGCGCGCCGCCCGCGACCTCTATCCGCATTTCGACATCCAGGTCACCCAGCAGGACCGTGGCGTGCGCATCGACCTGCAGAACGCGCCGGCGATGGCGTTTGTCGACGGGCAGATCATCCGCGGCGTGGCCGAGCTGCTGTTCGCGGTGGTCCGCGACCTGGCGTGGACGGCGATCGAACTGGGGCCGGAGTACGCGCAGGACCTCGAATCGTCGGCCGGGATCACCGACGCGGTGTTCGGGCTGCTGCGCAATGCGCGCGTGCTGCACCCGGCCGACCCGAACCTGGTGGTGTGCTGGGGCGGGCACTCGATCTCGCGCGAGGAGTACAACTACACCAAGCAGGTCGGCTACGAGCTGGGCCTGCGCGGGCTGGACATCTGCACCGGCTGCGGGCCGGGCGCGATGAAGGGGCCGATGAAGGGCGCCACCATCGCCCACGCCAAGCAGCGCAAGACCAGCAACCGCTATATCGGCATCACCGAGCCGGGCATCATCGCCGCCGAGTCGCCCAACCCGATCGTCAACGAACTGGTGATCATGCCGGACATCGAGAAGCGTCTCGAGGCGTTCGTGCGCATGGCCCACGGCATCATCGTGTTTCCGGGTGGCGTGGGCACCGCGGAGGAGATCCTGTACCTGCTGGGGATCCTGCTGCGCGAAGAAAACGCGCAGATGCCGTTCCCGCTGATCTTCACCGGCCCGACGCTTTCGGCGCCGTATTTCGAACAGATCGACCGGTTCATCCGCCTGACCCTGGGCGAGGCGGCCACCTCCCGCTACGAGATCATCATCGGCGACCCGGCCGCGGTCGCGCGGCGGATGTCCGCGGGGATCCGCCAGGTGCGCGAGGCGCGCATCCAGCAGAAGGATTCCTTCTATTTCAACTGGGGCCTGCG
>JBQGEI010000109.1:0-9056 GCA_052039535.1 Pseudoxanthomonas sp. | reverse complement strand
CGGTTTCGACGCTGCGCATGCCGCGGAGGAAACCACGGCGCGCTGGCAGGAGCTGCTGGGCCAGGTGGAGCTGCAGCTGCCGGAGCAGGGCCGCGACTTCGCCGCGACCGTGCGCACCGCGCTGGCGCACATGCTGGTCTCACGCGTCGGCCCCAGCCTGCAGCCGGGCACGCGCTCGTACTCGCGCAGCTGGATCCGCGACGGGGCGATGATTTCCGAAGGCCTGCTGCGCCTGGGGCGGCCGGAAGTCGTGCGCCAGTACCTGGAGTGGTATGCGCCCTACCAGTTCGAGAACGGCAAGGTGCCGTGCTGCGTAGACGCCCGCGGCAGCGATCCGGTTCCGGAGAACGACAGCCACGGCGAGCTGATATTCAACATCGCCGAGTACTGGCGCTTCACCGGCGACCGCGAGTTCCTGCAGCGCATGTGGCCGCACGTGCGCGGCGCGTTCGCATACATGGAGCAGCTGCGCGCGAGCGAACGGACCGTGGAGAACCGACGGCGCGATCCGGCCTTCTACGGGATGATGCCGGCGTCCATCAGCCACGAGGGCTACTCGGCCAAGCCGATGCACTCGTACTGGGACAATTTCTGGGCACTGCGTGGCTACAAGGATGCGGTGGAAGTGGCCCAGGCGCTGGGCCTGCGCGACGAGGCGCGGCACATGGCCGCCGCGCGCGACCAGTTCCGCGCCGACCTCGGCCAGTCGCTGCGCGCCGCCACGCGTCGCCATGGCATCGATTACCTGCCCGGCGCGGCCGAGCTGGGGGACTTCGACCCGACCTCCACCACCATCGCGCTGGCCCCGGGTGGCGAGCAGGACTGGTTGCCACGCGACCTGCTGGAGAACACCTTCGAGCGCTACTGGCAGCATTTCACCGACCGCCGCGACGGTCGCCGCCCGTGGAAGGACTACACGCCCTACGAGTGGCGCAACGTGGCTGCCTTCGTGCGCCTGGGCTGGCGCGACCGCGCCTGGCAGGCGACGGACTACTTCTTCGCCGATCGTGCGCCGCAGGCGTGGAACCAGTGGGCCGAGGTGGTTTCATCCACGCCGCGCAAGCCGTTCTTCGTCGGCGACCTGCCCCACGCCTGGGTCGCCTCGGACTTCGTGCGCTCGGCGCTGGACATGTTCGCCTACCGCCGCGAGCGCGACGACAGCCTGGTGCTGGCCGCGGGCATACCGCTGGACTGGCTGGAAGGCGAGGGCATCCGCGTGCGCGGCCTGCATACCGCACATGGCCGAATCGGCTACGCGCTGCGTCGCGCGGGCGGACAGCTGCAGCTGGACGTGGCCGATGACGCCGGCCTGCCGCCGGGCGGGCTGGTGCTGCAGTGGCCGTATCCGGGCAAGCCCGGGGTGACGACGGTCGATGGCCGCCCGGCGAAGTGGTCGGGCGGCGAGCTTCGCATCACTGGGCCGGCCGCGAAGGTGCGGGTCGAAGTAACCGGTCCGTAGCCTTTCTCGCTGTCCCTGTGGGCCAGCGGGCGGGGCGAGGGACGCGAACCCGGCATCACCTCGGTGCAGACCTTCCTCCAACCCTCTTCACGAGGCGAAGCGCCATACCCGTAGCCCGGATAGGCGGGGCACATCCGGGGCGGATGTACCGAAACCCTTGGATCCTGTTGACCCCGGATGCGGCCTACCTATCCGGTCCACGAACAAAAAAGCCGGGCATTGCCCGGCTTTTTTCCTTGCATAGATGCCCTTGTCAACCCGCGCGCGCCGCCGCGACGATGCCCGCGGCCTTCGCCGCGCTGGCCTCGACCTTGTCCCACTCGCCGGCCTTGAGCCAGGTCTTGGGCACCATCCACGAACCGCCGATGCAGACCACGTTCGGCTGGGCCAGGTACTCGGCCGCGGTGTCCTCGGTGATACCGCCGGTCGGGCAGATCTTCAGCTCGCCCATCGGACCGGCCAGGCCCTTGAGCATGGCCAGGCCGCCGACCGCGTTGGCCGGGAACAGCTTGCACACGCGGAAGCCGCGCGCCATCAGCGACAGGAACTCGGTCGGGGTGGCGCCGCCTGGGACGGCGGGGATCGGGGCCTTGGCCAGTGCATCGGCCAGCTCCGGCGGCGTACCCGGGGTGACCAGGAAGTCGGCCCCCAGCTCCACGCACTTCTCCATCTGCTCGATGGTCAGCACCGTGCCCATGCCCACCGCGATGCCAGGCAGTTCCTTCTTCAGCGCGACCAGTGCGTCCAGCGCGCAGGGCGTGCGCAGGGTCAGCTCGATCGCAGTCAGGCCGCCCTTGAGCAAGGCCGCGGAGAGCTTGCGCGCCTCGTCCACGCTGTCGGCGGTGACTACCGGCAGGATGCCTGCCTTGCGCAGGAGCTGTTCGGCGTGGGCCTGGGTCTGGGCGATGCTCATGGGGGAATCGGACTCCGTGGATGTCGTGGGCCGCGGCTGTGGCGCGTGGGTTGCAGGCGGGGATGCGCCGCCGCGACTGCGGCGGCGTGGCTCAGTTGTCTTTCTCGGCGTGCGGCGCCAGTGCGGCCTCGGCCGTGCCGCCCAGCTCGTACTCGGCGTCGTAATCCCAGGTGCTGCCATCGTGCGCCGGCGGTCCGCAGGAGATCGACAGCGCGCCCTGGTCGGCCGGGCCCACCATGGCCCGGCTGAAGGCGAACAGGTTGCGGCCCAGGTCGTGGGAGGCCCGGCTGGTGTTGGCCGCCACCTCGCGCGCGTTCCACTCGTCCGCCCCGACCAGCACCTCCAGCACCCCGGACTCGCTGTCCAGCCTCACCATGTCGCCATCGCGCACCTTGCCGATCGGGCCACCGCGCGCCGCCTCGGGCGTGACGTGGATCGCCGCGGGAATCTTGCCCGACGCGCCCGACAGGCGGCCGTCGGTGACCAGCGCCACCCGGCGCCCCTGGTTCTGCAGCATGCCCAGCAGTGGCGCCAGCGAATGCAGCTCCGGCATGCCGTTGGCCTGCGGGCCCTGGTAGGTCACCACCGCGACGAAATCGCGCGGCAGCACGCCGGCGGCATGCAGCTTGTTGAGCTTCTGCGGGGCGTCGACCACCACCGCCTGGGCCTCGACGAAGCGGTGCTCGGGCTTGACCGCCGACAACTTGATCAGGCCGCGGCCGATGTTGCCGCGGAGCAGGCGCAGGCCGCCCTGGGCCTCGAACGGCGCCGCGACGGTGCGGACCACGCTCTCGTCGGCCGACACCGGCGGTGCCGGCTTCGACGCCAGCGCGCCGTCGGCCAGCTGCGGTTCGCGGGTGAAGGCGCGCATGCCATCGGCGACCACGGTCTGCAGGTCGTGCATCAGCCCGGCATCGAGCAGCTCGCGGAACACGAACTGCACGCCGCCGGCGGCCTGGAAGCGGTTCACGTCGGCCTCGCCGTTGGGGTACACGCGGGCCAGCAGCGGCACCACCTGCGAGATCTGGTCCATGTCGTCCCAGGTCAGCACGACGCCGGCGGCGCGGGCCACGGCGATCCAGTGGATCGTGTGGTTGGTCGAGCCGCCGGTGGCCATCAGCGCGACCACGGCGTTGACGATCGCACGCTCGTCGATCAGCCGGCCCAGGGGCCGGTAGTCGTCGCCCAGGGCGGTCATCTGCAGCACGCGGCGCACCGCCTCGTCGTCCAGGGCCTTGCGCAGCGGCGTGCCCGGGTTGATGAACGAGCTGCCCGGTAGCTGCACGCCCATCGCTTCCAGCATGACCTGGTTGGAGTTGGCGGTGCCGTAGAAGGTGCAGGTACCGGCGGAGTGGTAGGACTGCGACTCGACCTCCAGCAGCTCCTCGCGGGTCGCCTCGCCGGCGGCGTAGCGCTCGCGGACCTCGGCCTTCTTCTTGTTGGGGATGCCCGGCGGCATCGGGCCGGCGGGCACGAACAGCGCCGGCAGGTGGCCGAACGCCAGTGCGCCGATCAGCAGGCCGGGCACGATCTTGTCGCAGATGCCCAGGTACAGCGCCGCGTCGAAGGCGTCATGGCTCAGGCCGACCGCGGTGGCCTGGGCGATGACGTCGCGCGAGAACAGCGACAGTTCCATCCCGCCGCGGCCCTGGGTCACGCCGTCGCACATCGCCGGCACGCCGCCGGCCACCTGTGCGGTGGCACCCAGCTCGCGGGCCAGGCCACGGATGCGCTCGGGATAGTGCTCGTACGGCTGGTGGGCCGAGAGCATGTCGTTGTAGGCGGTGATGATGCCCAGGTTGGGGGTCGCGCCGTTGCGCAGCCGCGCCTTGTCGTGCTCGCCGCAGGCGGCGAACACGTGGGCCAGGTTCGCGCAGCTGAGCGGATTGCGGTTGGGACCATTGCGCACCGCCTCGTCGATGCCGGCCAGGTAGGCGGCGCGCGAGGGGGCGCTGCGCGTGCGGATGCGCTCGGTGACGGCTTGGATCGTGGGATGCAGGCTCATGTCGTACCAGTAAAGGCTGGCGCCGCGTGCGGTGCGGGCGGGCTGCGGGAGGGCAGGGCGGCAACGCGGGGCTGCCGCCCCGGTATCAGACAGGTGCGGGCGGTTGGCCGCGCATCAAGCGCACCAGTGTACGCGCAGTGGGCTGGCGCTCAGGCCCAGCACCGCGCGGATCGGCATTTCACGCACGTCATCGCCGGACAGCGCCGCTTCCAGCACCTCGCGCTTGACCTGGCCACGCAGCAGCAGCAGGTGCTGCGCACAACGGGCCAGACCACTGCCGGTCAGGGTGATGCGCGTGGTCCATTCGGCGGCCACCGGGCATCCGGTGGCATCGAGCACGGCGTAGTCGTCGGACGACGCCAGTGCCGCATCCAGGTCCGCCGAGCCGGGGAACAGGGAAGCGGTGTGGCCGTCGTTGCCCATCCCAAGCACCGCCACGCAGGCGGGCTGGGCGCCGGCGGCGTCGCGGTTGGCGGCGGCGACCGATCCGGCGGCCGACAGGCCTTCCCGCACCAGGGGCTGGAAGGTGACGCCGTCGACCTGGTCGAGCAGGCTCTGGCGGATCAGGCGTGTATTGCTGGCCGGATGGTCCGCCGGGACGAACCGGTCGTCCACCAGGCCCAGCGTCACCGCGGACCAGTCCAGCGGTGCCTGTGCCAGCCGGGCGTATGCCGGGGCAGGGGTGGTGCCGCCGGACAGCAGCGCACGCGCGCGGCCATGGACGGCCAGCTCGGCGGCCAGCGCGGCCTGGATATCGGCCGCGATCGCCTGTTCCCAGGCCTCGGGGCTGGCGTGCTCCAGCCACTGGATGCGCGGATCGGCGATCATGCGGACACCTCCCTGCGCACCAGGTCCACGGCATACCCGGCCGCACCCAGCAGCCCGGCCTGGGGATGCAGCACGGCCAGAGAGGGCACGCTGGCCATGGTCGGCGAGAACCGCCCCTTGTATTCGAAGCGCTGGCGGAAGCCGGAGTGGCGCAGCGACTCGAGCATCTTCGGCACCAGTCCACCGGTGAGGAACACCCCGTCCCAGGCGCCGATGGTGAGCACCAGATCGCCGGAGATGGCCCCGAACACCGCGCAGAACACGTCCACCGCGCGCATGCAAAGCGGATCGCCGGCGGTGGCGCGCGCGGTCACGTCCTTGGGCTCGAGCAGGCCTGGATCGTGGCCGGCCAGTTCGCACAGCGCCCGGTGGATGTTCACCAGGCCGGGGCCGCAGATCAGGCGTTCGTTGGAGACCCGTCCGAACTGCGCCGACAGGATCTCCAGGATGCGGATCTCCTCGGGCGTGCCGGGCGGGAAGCTGACGTGCCCGCCTTCGGTCTCCAACGGGTAGCAACGCCCGTCACGCACGACCAGGCCGCCCACTCCGAGGCCGGTGCCCGGGCCGAGCACGGCATAGGTGCGCGGCTCGCCGGCTGCGGCCGGGGTCCAGGACGCGCCGCCGATCGGCACCACGTCCTCCTGGCGGTACAGGCTGATGGCCATCGCCTGGGCCGCGAAGTCGTTGATCAGGTGGACCTCGTCGAAGCCCAGCATCTCCCGGGTCCGCGGCCGCGAGATCACCCACGGATGGTTGGTGATGCGGGCCTCGTCGCCGTCCACCCGCCCGGCCACGGCGAACACGCCACGGCGGGCGCTGGCACCGGCCTGCTCCAGGTAATGGCGCGCGGTCTCCGCCAGCGACGGGAACTGGGCGACGGCGAACTCCCGCACGCTGTCCTCGATCAGCGGCGAGGAGGCGGACGGGTCGGCCAGCGCAAAGCGCGCGTTGGTGCCGCCGATGTCGGCGACCAGGAACGGGTCGGCCATGCTCACGGCCCGTCGCGGCGCACGCGTGCCACCGCG
This sequence comes from Pseudoxanthomonas sp., assembly GCA_052039535.1. GTDB lineage: Bacteria > Pseudomonadota > Gammaproteobacteria > Xanthomonadales > Xanthomonadaceae > Pseudoxanthomonas. Next base: position 2,826 of record JBQGEI010000109.1, on the reverse strand, counting down.
TCGAAGCGCTCCGGCAGGAACACCGCCGCGTCCTCCGGACCCCAGCTGCCGGCCGGGTACGGCTGCAGCGGCGCGTCGCCCTGCTTCCAGCCCTCGACCACGCTGTCGATCCACGCCCACGCCGCCTCGACCTCGTCGTTGCGCACGAACAGGGCGTGGTTGCCATGCATCGCGTCCAGGAACAGGCGCTCGTAGGCGATGCGGCGGTTCTGGCCGGTTTCCGCGGACAGCTCCAGCTCCAGCGGTTGCAGTTCCAGCGTGCCCCACTCCGGGCCGGCGAGGCTGCTCATCAGGCCCAGCTCGATGTCCTCCTGGGGCTGCAGGCGGAAGGTCAGGCGGTTGGGCACGGCGTTGCGGCTGTCCGGCCGCTCGAACAGCCAGTGGGTCACCGGCTTGAGGGTCACGGTGACCACCGTGGACCGCTCGGCCATGCGCTTGCCGGTGCACAGGTGGAAGGGAACCCCGGCCCAGCGCCAGTTGTCGATGTGCGCGGTGACGCCGACGAAGGTTTCGACATCGCTGTCATCCGGCGGTGCGTAGGCCTGCACCGGAGCACCGTCGATCGTGCCCTCGGTGTAGCGGCCGCGCACGCTGTGGCGCCGGGCCTCCTCGCTGCTGAAGGGACGCAGGGCACGCAGCACCTTGACCTTCTCGTCGCGGATGCGGTCGGCACCCAGCGAGGCCGGCGGCTCCATCGCCACCAGGCACAGCAGCTGCAGGATGTGGCTCTGGACCATGTCGCGCAGCGCGCCGGAACGGGCGTAGTACGAGTTGCGCCCGTCCACGCCCTCGCTCTCGGACACCAGGATGTGCACCGAGTCGATGTAGTTGCGGTTCCACACCGCTTCCAGCAGCGCGTTGCCGAAGCGCAACGCCAGCAGGTTCTGCACCGCCGCCTTGCCCAGGTAGTGGTCGATGCGGAAGATCCGGTCCTCGTCGATCAGGCGGCCGATGGTCTGGTTGATCTCGCGGGCCGAGTCCAGGTCGTGGCCGATCGGCTTTTCCAGCATCAGCCGGCTGGGTGCGGCGAAGGCACCGCCAAGCGCCAGGCCTTCACAGGTGCTCATGTAGAGGCCCGGCGGGATCGACAGGTAGCTGACGCAGGGGCGGTCGGCCAGGTCGCGCACCGCGTCTGCGACCGAGGCGGGGGTCCGCATGTCCACCGAGCGGTAGTCCACCCGCGCCAGGAAGGCTTCCACCTGCTCCGGGGTCGGCGTGTAATGCGACAGCGAGGCGAAGCGCTCGCGCAGGATCCCGCGGAACTTGTCCGTGTCGTGGGGCGACAGGGCCATGGCGCGCACGCGGAAGCCCTCCGGCAGCAGGCCGTCGCCCATCAGGCGCAGCAGCGAGGGGAACAGGTAGCGCTGGGCCAGGTCGCCGGTGGCGCCGAACAGCAGCAGGGTGTCATGCATCCGGTGGGCTTCCGAAGGGTGAGGCATCGGTACGGTGGCTTCTCTGTGGCTCGCACCCGCGCGGGCGGGCGGAAGGTGGGCGGATGACCGCGGGCAATGCGTGAAACTGCCGAAATATGGCCGCCGGCATGGGTAATGTCCAGTGGCCATGACCGTGTCGATGGAAACGTTCGCAGCCATGCCTTGGCGTATGTGCCGCCCCGGGGCGCCGTGGCGTGGCGTGCCGGGCCCGGCCCCGTGGCGCCACGCCGCCTGCACCGCGCGTCGTGACATGATCGGCTCCCCGCGGCCGCAGGACGTCGGGCCGGGCGCGCGGGCGCGGGTGAATACGTATGCGGAGAATGGGATGGCGGACGTCGAGCTGGAGCAGGTGCGCAAGGTCTACGGCAACGGCCAGGTGGCCGTGCACGAGGCTTCGTTCCGGATTGCCGACGGCGAATTGCTGGTGCTGGTCGGTCCGTCGGGCTGCGGCAAGTCGACCCTGCTGCGGATGATCGCCGGACTGGAGGAAATCAGCGCCGGGACGCTGCGCATCGGCGGCCGCGTGGTCAACGACGTGGCGCCCCGCGACCGCGACATCGCGATGGTGTTCCAGAGCTATGCCCTGTACCCGCACATGACCGTCGCCGGCAACCTCGCCTTCGGGCTGAAGCTGCGCGGCGCGCCCCGCGGAGAGGTGGAGCGCCGCGTGGCCTCCGCCGCGGCGATGCTGGGCCTGGAGGACATGCTCGGCAAGCGCCCGGCGGAACTGTCGGGTGGCCAGCGGCAACGCGTGGCCCTGGGCCGTGCGCTGGTGCGGGAGCCGTCGGTCTTCCTGCTCGACGAGCCGCTGTCCAACCTTGACGCCAAGCTCCGCCACGTCACCCGCACCGAGATCGCACGGCTGCACCAGCGCCTGGGTACCACGATGGTGTACGTCACCCATGACCAGGTCGAAGCAATGACCCTGGGGCAGCGCATCGTGGTGCTCGACCAGGGCAGGGTGCAGCAGATCGACACCCCCATGGCCCTGTACGAGCGCCCGGCGAACCTGTTCGTGGCCGGCTTCCTGGGCAGCCCGGCGATGAACATGCTGCACGGACGGCTTGAGCCCGACGGACGGCTCCAGCTGCGATCCGGGCGGGACGGGGAGATCCCGCTGGACGGCGGATTCCTTCGTGCGGACCGGGGGGGGCGCGAGGTGGTCGTGGGCATCCGCCCGGAACACCTGGTCCCGGTGGCCTCGGGCGGAATCCCCGCCCGGGTCGAAGTGGTGGAGGCCGTCGGCAGCGAGGCCTACCTGCACCTGGATTTCGGCGGACAGGCACTGGTCGCACGCCTGCCGCCGCATGGCCTGCCGTCCCCGGGAGAGCAGATCCGGCTGCGCCCGGATCCGGCCAGGATCCATTTCTTCGATCCCGCCACCGGGGACCGG
>JBQGEI010000108.1:0-6280 GCA_052039535.1 Pseudoxanthomonas sp. | reverse complement strand
CTCGCCCACGGTCGGCTCGACGATGTCGATCTTCTGGAAGCGGCGGGCCAGCGCCCGGTCCTTCTCGAAGATGCCGCGGTATTCCTGGAAGGTGGTCGAACCGATGCAGCGCAGTTCGCCGGAGGCCAGCGCCGGCTTGATCAGGTTGGACGCATCCATGGTCCCGCCGCTGGCCGAGCCGGCGCCGATGATGGTGTGGATCTCATCGATGAACAGGATCGCGCCGGGGATCTTCTTGACCGCCGACAGTACGCCCTTCAGGCGCTTCTCGAAGTCGCCGCGGTACTTGGTGCCGGCCACCAGGGCCCCCAGGTCCAGCGAGTAGATCACCGCGTCGGCCAGCACCTCGGGCACCTCACCCTCGACGATGCGGCGGGCCAGGCCCTCGGCGATCGCGGTCTTGCCGACGCCGGCCTCGCCCACGTACAGCGGGTTGTTCTTGCGGCGGCGGCACAGCACCTGGATGGTGCGTTCGACCTCGTCGGCACGGCCCACCAGCGGGTCGATCCTGCCGGCCCGTGCGCTTTCGTTGAGGTTGGTGGCGTACTCGGTCAGGGCATCGGCCTTGCCGTCGCCCTCCCCGCCTTCGGCCCGCTCGCCCTCCGGGGCGGGGGTGCCCTGCTCGGGCTCGTCGCCGAGCTTGGCGATGCCGTGGGAGAGGTAATTGACCACGTCCAGCCGGGTCACGTCCTGCTGGGTGAGGAAGTAGACGGCGTGGGAATCCTTCTCGCCGAAGATCGCCACCAGCACGTTGGCGCCGGTGACCTCCTTCTTGCCGGAGGACTGCACGTGGTACACGGCCCGCTGCAGCACGCGCTGGAAGCCCAGGGTCGGCTGGGTGTCGCGGCCGTCATCCTCGGCCAGGCGCGAGACCGAGGCCTCGATGGCCTGGTCCAGCTCACCACGCAGGCGCGAGGCGTCCGCACCGCATGCGCGCAGCACGGCCTGGGCGGAGGGGTTGTCCAGCAGGGCCAGCAGCAGGTGCTCGACCGTCATGAACTCATGACGGGCCTCGCGGGCCTGCTTGTAGCACTGGCCAATGGTCTGTTCGAGGTCTTTGCTGAACATGGCTCGCTCCGGCGGTTTGCCAACAATATGCGGCCATCCGGCGGCAATTCCAGCGTGCCGGCGGAACGCCGCGTTCAGCCGGCGGCATGCCGGCGGCCGAGCGGGTCTCCCCGCAGGTCAGGCCTTCTCCATCGTGCACAGCAGCGGGTGCTGGTTCATGCGGGAGAACTCGTTGACCTGGGCTACCTTGGATTCGGCCACTTCGCGCGTGAAGACGCCGCAGACGCCGCGGCCGCGGGTATGCACGTGCAGCATCACCTGGGTGGCGCGCTCCAGGTCCAGGGCGAAGAACTGCTGCAGCACGACCACCACGAAGTCCATCGGGGTGTAGTCGTCGTTGAGCAGGATCACCTGGTACATCGGCGGCGGGGCGATCTCCGGCTTGCCCGGATCGACCAGGGTGCCGTGCTCGTGTTCGTGCTCGTGTCGTGGGGTGCGGGGCATGGCCGGAATTATACGGGGCGCCTGCACGGCCGCAGCGTTGCCGGGGTGGCCATGGACGCCGGCGGCGCGGCACCGGACAATCCCCCGGACTCCCTGGAGGCACCATGACCGCACCCTTCCGCGTTGCCGCCCTGCTGGCGGCCCTTGTCCTGCCCGCCGCGCTGCCCGCAACCGCCCTGGCGGCCTCGCCGGACCCGTCCATCGCCCCGCTGCTCAAGGAGATGGGCTACGAGTACGAGGTGGACGATGACGGCGACTACAAGCTGGTGATGGCGATGCCCGACAGCGACCGCACCCAGCTGGTGTTCGTGCGCTCGACGGTGGAGCGCTTCGGCGCCACCGCGGTGCGCGAGGTGTGGTCCCCGGCCTGGGCCGGCGAAGGCGATGGCGATTTCCCCGCGGCGGTGGCCAACCGCCTGCTGCAGGCCGCCGGCGAGCTCAAGCTCGGCGGCTGGGCGCGCCATGGCCGCTACGCGGTGATGGTGGTCCAGGTCGATGCGGCCGCCAGCGCCGGCACGCTCGAGGATGCGATCACCTCCGCGGCCATGGCCGCCGACCGCATGGAACTGGAGTTGTCCGGCCTGGCCGGCGACGACGAGTACTGATGAGCCACTGGCACCCCCATGTCACCGTGGCCAGCGTGGTCGAGCGCGAGGGTCGGCTGCTGCTGGTGGAGGAAGCCATCGCCGGGGCGCTGGTGCTGAACCAGCCGGCCGGACACCTGGAGCCGGGCGAGAGCCTGGCCGAAGCGGCGGTGCGCGAGACCCTGGAAGAGACCGGCTGGGACATCCGGCTGGAGTCGTTCATCGGCTGCTACCAGTGGACCGCGCCCGACGGCGGCCACTACCTGCGCTTCGCCTTCGCCGGCACGCCCCTGCGGCACCATCCGCAGCGCCCGCTGGACGAGGGCATCGAACGGGCGGTGTGGCTGTCGCCGGAGCAGCTGCTGGCCGAGGGCGCACGCCATCGCAGCCCGCTGGTGTGGCAGGTGGTGGCCGACTGGCGGGCCGGCCGCCGGCAGCCGCTGGACCTGGTGCGCCAGCTGTGAGCACCGCCCCGCGCACGGTCGTCGGCGTGTCCGGCGGCGTCGACTCCTCGGTGGCCGCGTGGCTGCTGGCGCAGTCCGGCGAGCCGCTGGCCGGGCTGTTCATGCAGAACTGGGACGACGATGGCAGCGGCCAATGCCGTGCCGAGGAGGACCGGCGCGACGCGGTGGCGGTGTGCGGCCGGCTGGGCATCCCGTTCCACTTCCGCGATTTCTCGAAGGAGTACTGGGCCGGGGTGTTCGAGCACTTCCTGGCCGAGTACGCCGCCGGGCGCACGCCCAACCCGGACGTGCTGTGCAACCGCGAGGTCAAGTTCAAGCATTTCCTGGACGCGGCCCGTGAGCTCGGGGCCGAGCGCATCGCCACCGGCCACTACGCGCAGGTGGCGCACGAGGGCGGCCGCTGGCGCCTGCTGCGCGGCGCCGACCGCGACAAGGACCAGACCTACTTCCTGCACCAGCTCGGCCAGCAGCAGCTGGCGGCCACGCTGTTCCCGGTCGGCCACCTGCCCAAGGCGCAGGTGCGCCGGCTGGCGCGCGAGGCCGGGCTGGCGACCCACGCCAAGAAGGACTCCACCGGTATCTGCTTCATCGGCGAGCGCGACTTCCGCCAGTTCCTGGGCCAGTACCTGCCGGCCCAGCCGGGCGAGATCCGCGACCCGCTCGGCGTGCGCGTGGGCACCCACCCGGGAGTGTTCTACTTCACCCTGGGCCAGCGCGAGGGGCTCAACATCGGCGGCGTGCGCGGGCGCCCCGCAGCGCCGTGGTACGTGGTCGGCAAGGACGTGGCCGGCAACATCCTCTACGTGGACCAGGACCGCGACAGCCCCTGGCTGATGGCCGGCACGGTACAGACCGAGGCCATGCACTGGGTCGAGGGTGCGCCGCCGGCGTCGCGGTTCGCCTGCACCGCCCAGGTCCGCTACCGCCAGCAGGACGAGCCCTGCCAGGTGCAGGTGCGCGATGACGGCAGCCTCTCGGTGCGCTTCGAACGCCCGCAGCGGGCCGCCACGCCGGGCCAGTCGCTGGTGCTGTACGACGGGCCGGCGTGCCTGGGCGGGGCGGTGATCGCCGCCACCGACGCCCCGCGGCCCGGTGCCGCCGTCCAGCCCGGCGTGGCCGCCGGCTAGAATGTCGCCCATGCAAAATCCCCACAGTGATCGCGTGCTGGCCCTGGCCGGCCTGGCCCAGTCCCTGCAGCAGGTGCGCCGGATCGCCGAGACCGGCCACAGCGACGCCGGCGCGGCCCAGCCGGTGCTGGACAGCGTGTTCCGCATCGTGGCGCCCTCCCCGGCCGCCGTCTACGGCGGCGTGCCCGCGCTGGCCCCGGGCCTGCGCCTGCTCGACGGCTACCTCTCCAACCGCGCCGACGACCCCCTGCTGCCGCGCCTGGCCCTGGCCACGGTGCAGCTGGAGCGCCGCTTCGCCGGCGAGCCGGCCACCCTGCAGGCGGTCGGCAACGGCATCGAGGAGATCGCCCCGCGCGCCCTGGAGCTGGGCAGCGCCCACCCCGAGGTGCTGTCGGCACTGGGCACCCTGTACGCGGACACCATCAGCCACCTGCGCCCGCGGATCATGGTCCAGGGCAACCCGCACTACCTCGGCCAGCCGGGCGTGGTCTCGGAGATCCGGGCACTGCTGCTGGCGGCGGTGCGCTCGGCGATGCTCTGGCGCCAGCTCGGCGGCAGCCAGTGGCACTTCCTGCTGGCGCGCCGGGCGCTGGCCGAGGCGGTGCGCGCGCACCGGCACTGAGCCGGCGGGCGCCGCGCCGGGAGCGCGGCGATGCCACGCGAAACTAAAGGCGGGCGGCATGCGGCCGATACTGCGAACGAGGCTCCGCAGAGATCACCCATGGACTCCCGCTTGTTCTTCCGCATGGCCGCACCGCTGGTGCTGACACTCCTCGTTCCCATCGCGATCGGCTTCGACTGGCCGGCCCCGGTGCGCTGGGCGATCCTCACCACCCAGACCCTGAGCTGGTTCGGCTTCGCCGCCTGGCTGCTGCTCAGGGCCCCGGCCGCGACCGCCCGCAGCTCCGAGCACGCCCGCGTGGTCCGCGAGCAGGAGCAGCTGCTGGGCGAGCTGCGCAGCTTCGTCGGCAAGGAGATCGATGGCTCCCGCCACGAGATCGAGCGTGCCCGCGAGCTGATCCGCCAGGCGGTCGCCGGACTCGGCGGCAGCTTCGACGCGATGAACCGCAAGTCGCGCCAGCAGAGCCAGGCCATGGCCCGGATCATCGCCGACCAGGACGGCAACAGCGGCGTGGACGTGGCCCGCTTCGCCCAGCACGCCAGCTCGCGCATGGAGCAGCTGGTGGAGGCGCTGGAACAGGTGGCCGGCCAGAGCACCAACACCGTGCAGCACATCGACCAGATGGCCCAGCACCTGGACGGCATCTTCGCCCTGCTGGAGGACGTCAAGTCCATCGCCGACCAGACCAACCTGCTGGCGCTCAACGCCGCGATCGAGGCGGCGCGTGCCGGCGAGGCGGGCCGCGGCTTCGCGGTGGTCGCCGACGAGGTGCGCAACCTGTCCGAGCGCTCGACCACCTTCAACGAGCAGATCCGCAAGCTGGCGCACAGCTCCAAGGACGCCATCGCCAAGGTGCGCGAGACCGTGACCCACATGGCCTCGCGCGACCTGGACCGCTCCCGCGAGGCGCGTGCCGAAGCGGCGCAGATGCTGCAGAACGTGGCGGCGATCAACGCCTCGCTCGGCGACGGCATGCGCGAGATCTCCGACTGCGGCCGCTCCATCGATGGCTCGGTGGCCGAGGCGGTGCGCTCGCTGCAGTTCGAGGACATCGCCACCCAGGCCCTGGGCGGCGCCCACGTGCACCTGGACCGGCTGGACACCATCAACCGCGAGGCCATGGCCCTGCAGGAGCTGCTCCACCGTAGCACCGGCGGCGACGATGCCGAGTTGATCCGCGCCCTGCAGAAGCTCGGCCAGCGCCTGCGCGAGCTGCGTGGCGAGTGGGAGCAGCCGCCCCACAAGCCGGTGACCCAGCAGACCATGGGCGCCGGAACGGTCGAGCTGTTCTGAAGCCCTCGCGTTCCCGCGACCTGCCCCAAGGCCCCGGCCCCGCGCCGGGGCCTTCGGCCGTTCGCCCGGCCAGCCCGACCAGACCCCAACCGGCCACGCCCGCGCTGCCGGCGGCGCTGGATCCGCTGGCAGCCCTCGCGCCTGGCGGCGGCGCCGATGTCAGCTACCCCGGCGCGGAAGTCGACGCCTCCGCCGCCCAGGCCAGCACCCCTGTGCGCGGCGCCGCGCTGATGGCCCGGCTCGAAGCCCTCGCCCGCCAGGAACTGGCCCGCGCCGCACGCCCCCACCCCGCCCCCTCCGATCCAGACCCGCTGCTGGCCTGCATGGACTGGGACCTCGGCGTGGCCGGCAACAGCGATGCGCCGGCGGCCTGAGCGCCGTGCCAGCCGGAATACGCGAGCGCAGCAGCCGAGCGTGCCTTGCGACTGCCTCGCCTTTGCTCCTTGGGCAAGAAAGCGCCTCGGGAATCGGGTCGCTCCGAGGGCGGCAAGAGCTTCCGGCTATGAACGCATTGGCTGCCTAACCCGTTACGACACGGGTAACCTGGTGCCAATACCGCTTGGGGGCGTGGCGCGTGGCGACGGGACAGAAGGCCGGTGTAGAAGAAATCACCGTGGGCGCTACTCTGCTGAAGCCCCAAGGCAAGTTCGGGGCCTCGTACTTTCACGCCGAGATATA
>JBQGEI010000107.1:0-1848 GCA_052039535.1 Pseudoxanthomonas sp. | reverse complement strand
GCTGCCCATCAGCGCCGGCGCGATGAGGCAGGCCAGCACCGACAGCCCCACCAGCGGCAGTGCGACCGCCATCAGCTTCATCAGCAGCATGCCCATGTGGCCGAACAGCCGGCCGGGCTCGTCGAGCAGGGCCGGGTCGGGAGTCAGGGCGTGGCGCATCCAGCCGGTGGCGGCGCGGGCGAACAGCGGGCCGCCCGCCATCAGGCCGATCACGGCGGTGCCGAAGACCGCGGCGGTGGCCAGCTCGCGCGAGCGCGGCAGGTTGCCCTCGCTGGCGGCCTTTTCGCGTCTTCGGCCGGTTGGCTGTTCGGTCTTTTCCTGGCCGTCTTCGTTCTCGGCCATGTCGGCGCTCCGTGGCCGGGCGGTGGCCGGCGCATCCCGGCTGCTGCAAGACCCGTTCCAGCGGTGGCCGCCGCCGGTGGCGGGGGCTCAGCGCGAGGGCACGCCCACGCCGGCGTCGAAGGCGGTGTCGAACAGGGCCTGGATCGGCTGGGCGATTTCCCCGGCCAGCACCGACAGCAGGAACAGCCCGGTCAGCACGGCCACCGGCAGGCCCAGCTGGACCGGGTGCAGCGAGGGCGCCGCCTTGGCCAGGACGCCGAAGGCGAGGTTGGTGGCGAGCATGGCCACCATCAGCGGCAGCGCCAGGCCCAGACCGCCGCGCAGGACCGCCGAGAACAGCTCCACCGGCACCGCCAGGCCACTGGCGGCATTGGCCCAGTCCGCGCCGATGGGCAGGGCCTGGTAGCTGCGCACCAGCATGGCCACCATCGCCAGGTGCCCGTCGCTGGCGAAGAACAGCAGGCCGAACGCCAGGTAGAACCACTGCGCCACCACGCCGGAGCTGGCGCCGCGCAGCGGATCGTTCATCTGCGCGAAGGACAGGCCCATGCCCTGGGAGACCAGTTCGCCGGCCAGCGCGCCGGCCTCGAACACCAGCCGCAGGCAGAAGCCCATGGCCACGCCCACCGCCAGCTCGCGGGCCACGCCCAGCACGGTGGCCGCGTCCAGCCCGGCGAAGGCCGGCGGGGCCGGCAGCATCGGCGCCAGGGCCATGGCCAGCGCGCCGGCCACCAGGACCCGGAGCCGTACCGGCAGCGCACGCGTTCCGATCAGCGGCATGGCCATCAGCAGCGCGCCGGTGCGCAGCATGGTCCACATCACGGTGCCGATCATGCCGAAGGCCTGCTGGCCGTCGATCACCATGGCGGTGGTTGGGTCCACGCGCGTCCCGTCAGCCGATCAGGTGGGGAATGCGCTGGAACAGCGCCACGGTGTAGTCCACCAGGTAGGCCAGCAGGAAACTGCCCAGTGCGAACAGCGCGGCGGTCAGCGCGATGGCCTTGGTGACGAAGGCGATGGTCGGCTCGTTGATCTGGGTGGCGGCCTGGACGATGCCGACCACCACGCCTACGACGAGCATGACCAGCAGGAGCGGTCCGCCGACCCACAGCGCGACTTCCAGGCCGCGGCGCAGTTCGGTGAGGGCGAGTTCGGGAGTCATGGGGGGAGGGGATGCAAGCTTGGTGCCAGCGGCGCGGCGGCCGCCTGGCACATGACGGGCAACGCGGCAGGTGCCGATGCGACGCGAACCGGTCAACCAAGCCAGCCAAGCAGAACCAGATGAGCCCAATGGGGCAGGCGGCCAGGTCACGTCGAGCTGGGCACCGTCAGGCTGGGCATGGGCGGTAATGCCGTTGCTGTTGCCGTTGCCGTTCCCGTTGCCGTTGCTGTTGCTGTGGTCGTCGCTTTTACCCGCCCGTTATAGCGAGCCGAGCATCGCAGCGACGGCGGGACAAAGGCGGCCCATCTGTCTGAGCGAAGCGAGTTATGGGCCGCCCCCGCCGG
>JBQGEI010000106.1:0-9864 GCA_052039535.1 Pseudoxanthomonas sp. | reverse complement strand
AACATCGATGCCGCCACCTGGCTGGTCGGCGAGGTCATGCCGCGGGTGTGGAGCCGGCGACCGGACGTGCGCCTGTCGCTGGTCGGTTCCAACCCCACGCCCGAAGTGCGGGCGCTGGCCGGCGAGCGGGTCGAGGTGACCGGCTACGTGGACGATGCCGAGCTTTCCCGGCGCTACGGCGTTGCGCGGGTCGCGGTGGTGCCGCTGCGCTACGGCGCGGGCATCAAGGGCAAGGTGGTTGAGGCGCTTCAGCAGGGCCTGCCGCTGGTCACCACCGGCGTCGGCGCCCAGGGCCTGGCGGGGCTTGCAGAGGTCTGCCAGGTGGCCGACGAGGCCGACCGCATGGCCGATGCGCTGCTGCGCCTGCTCGAGGACGACGCGGCGTGGTCCTGCGCCTCGGCCGCCGGCGCCGCCTATGCGCAGTCGCGGTTCTCCCGCCAGGCCCTTTCCGCATCGTTGTGCTCGATCCTGCTTGGCAGGGAGGAAACCCCGTGATCATCCGTTCCCGCGCCCCGCTGCGCCTGGGCCTTGCCGGTGGTGGCACCGACGTGTCGCCGTTCACCGAGCAGCACGGTGGTTTCGTGATGAACGTAACCATCGACAAGTTCGCTTACGCCACGCTCGACCCTTCCCCCTCGGGGGATCTGGAGCTGCATGCGCTGGACGCCGGTTCGGTGCAGCGGGTCGATCCGCGCCAGGTGGACCGCTCGCCCGGGCCGCAGCAGCTGATGCGCGGGGTCTACCTGCACGTGGCCGACCGGCTGCTGGGCGGGCGGCGTCCCGCGCTGCGCGTCCGGGCCCATTCCGACGCGCCGCCCGGATCGGGGCTGGGCTCCTCCTCGACCATGGTCGTGGCCCTGGTGACCGCCTTCAACGAGTACTTCGGGCTGGCCCTGGGCGAATACGAGATCGCCCAGCTCGCCTACGACATCGAGCGCAAGGACCTGGAGCTGGCCGGCGGCAAGCAGGACCAGTACGCGGCGGCCTTCGGCGGGTTCAACTTCATGGAGTTCTACGCCGGGGACCGGGTCATCGTGAACCCGCTGCGCATCAAGGAGTGGATCTGGAACGAGCTCGAGTCCAGCCTGGTGCTGTACTTCACCGGTGTGTCGCGCTCCTCGGCGCGGATCATCGACGAGCAGTCGCGCAACATCCGCGAGGGGCGCAGCGACTCGCTCGACGCCATGCATCGGCTCAAGCAGGAAGCGGTGCAGATGAAGGAGGCGCTGCTGCGCGGCGACCTGGCCCGGTTCGCCCAGGTCATGCAGTCCGGCTGGCAGGCCAAGAAGGCCAGTGCCTCCAGCATCACCAACCCGATGATCGACGAGCTCGAGGCCCTGGCGTTCGCCAACGGCGCGCATGCGACCAAGGTGTCCGGCGCTGGCGGTGGCGGCTTCATGATGTTCTTCTGCGACCCGGCCGAGCGCGTGCGCCTGGTCAAGGCGCTCTCCGGTGCCGGCGGCACCGTCTACGACACCCACTTCACTCCGCACGGAGCGTCCTCATGGAAAATCGGCTGAACTCCTTCGTCCAGGCCGAGTTCGACAAGACCCTGGCGAACTTCAACGCGATGGCCGCCGATGCGCGCCTGCGCGGGCAGATCGCACAGGCCGTCCAGCTCTGCGTGGAGGCCTTGCGTGCCGGCAACAAGCTGCTGTTCGCCGGCAATGGCGGCAGCGCGGCCGATGCCCAGCACTGGGCGGGCGAGCTGGTCAGCCGCTTCTACTACGACCGCCCGGGCCTGCCGGCGATCGCGCTGACCACCGACACCTCGATCCTGACGGCGATCGGCAACGACTACGGCTACGACTACACCTTCGCCCGGCAGATCGAGGCGCTGGGCCAGGCCGGCGACGTGTTCATCGCCATCTCCACCTCGGGCCGCTCGAAGAACATCCTGCGCGCGCTGGACGCGAGCGAGGCCAAGGGGGTGAAGGTGATCGGCTTCACCGGGGCCGGCGGCGGCGACATGGCCGCCCGTTGCGAGGTCTGCTTCCAGATCCCGTCCAGCGAGACCCCGCGCATCCAGGAGGGCCACGAGTTCATCGGCCACCTGCTGTGCGCGCTGATCGAATCGGAAATCTTCCCGCAAGATGGCCGCTGAGGAAGCCATCGTCCTGGTCGGCGGACTGGGCACGCGCCTGCGCGCGGTGGTCAGCGACGTGCCCAAGCCGCTGGCGCCGGTCGCCGGTCGCCCGTTCCTGGCCTGGGTGCTGGACCACCTGGCCGGCAATGGAATCCGTCGCGTCGTGCTGGCGACCGGGCACATGGCCGCGGTGGTCGAGACGGTGGTCGGCAGCCGGTGGTCGGGCATGGAGGTGGCGTACTCGCTCGAGGACACGCCGCTGGGGACCGGCGGCGCCGTGCGCCTGGCCGCCACCCGCCTGTCCGGTGATTCGGCCCACGTGCTCAACGGCGACACCTTCCTGCGCTACCCGCTGGCCGGGCTGGAGCAGGAGACCCGGCTGCGCGGCGCGCTGGCCGGCGTCGCCCTGGCCAGGGTCGACGACGTGGCGCGCTATGGCGCGGTCGAGGTCGCCGCAGGCAAGGTCACCGCGTTCCGCGAGAAGGGCGGGCAGGGGCCGGGCCTGATCAACGCCGGCAGCTACTTCCTTACCGCCGGCGCCTTGGATGCCTTGCCGCGGCAAGAGGCGTTCTCGCTGGAGACCGGCTTCCTGCATCCGCAGGCCGGCAGCGGTGGCCTGGCCGCGTTCACCGGGACGTCGGGATTCATCGACATCGGCGTGCCGGAAGACTACGCGCGGGCCCAGTCGATGTTCGGGCAGCCGGCTTGACCGCGGTGGAGGCCGTGCCGCTGGCCGAGCCGTACGTCACCGGCGACCTGGCCGCGGCCGGATGGCGGGAAGAGGGCTCCAACCGGGCACTGTTCCTGGACCGCGACGGCGTGGTCAACGTCAACCATGGCTACGTGCACCGGCCCGAGGAGACCGACTGGGTCCCCGGGATCTTCGAGCTGGCGCGGGCGGCACGCGCCGCCGGCAGGGTGATCGTCGTGGTCACCAACCAGGCGGGCATCGCGCGCGGCCTGTACACCCCCGGCCAGTTCCTCGATTACACCCGCTGGATCCACGAGACCTTCGCCAGTCGTGGCGCCCCCCTGCTGGCGACCTATTACTGCCCGCACCATCCGGTCGCCGGGCTTGGCCCGTGGAAGGTGCAATGCGGATGCCGGAAGCCGGCGCCGGGCATGCTGCTGGCGGCAGCGCGGCGTTTCACCCTGGACTTGGGGCAGTCGCTGCTGGTCGGTGACCAGCCCAGCGACCTGGCGGCGGCCGATGCCGCCGGTGTCGGGCGCAGCCTGCTGTACGACGGCGCGCAGCCGGTTTCGGCGCTGGCCCAGGCAGTGTGAGCGCCGCCGCGGCCTGGGTCGTGCCGTGCCGGCCTGCGTCGCGGCTATCGATGCGACAGGCAACGTTGTAGGCTGGCGGCCCCCGCGCCGGCGGCGCGACCAGGCCGTTGCCACGGCGGAGAAACACCAGCAAATGCGGCATTCCAATTTCCGTGCAGCGGCCATCGCCCGCGTGGCGCTGCTGGCAGCGGCAGCGGTGCTGGCCGGTTGTGGCCAGGCGCCGCCGCCACACGCCCTGCCCTCGGACCCGCCGCCGGATCCTGCCGACGCGCGTGCGCCCGTGCCCCCGCCGCCGCCTGCACCCCTCCCGGCGGGAACCGCTACCGGCGTCGCGGGTGCACGGCTGCAGGTCGCGCCGGGCCATGTGTCGCATTGCGCGGGCGGTGACCGCGCCACGGCGGAGGTGTCATGGGAGGCGCCTGGCAAGACCTCGGTGCGGATCGAGGTCGGGCAGGCCGGGGATCCGGCCACCGCGCGCAACGTGTTCGCCGCCGGTGGCCAGACCGGAAGCTCGACCACCGGTGAGTGGGTGGTGGACGGACTGGCCTTCCATCTGGTCGATGCGGCCAGCGGCAGCGAACTGGCTTCGTACCGCGTCACCACGCTGCCCTGCGGGCGCTGAGGCTGGGAGGCCCGATGGACTGGATCAGGTCACGACCGGAGAGGGCAGGCGCGCTCGCACTCCTGCTGCCGTCCCTCGTGGTGCTGGTGGCGGCGGTGCTGTACCCGGCGATCGCGGCGGAAATGCGCAGCGGGGTCCCGCTGGTGCTCAAGCTGCTGGGCGGCAGCCTGGCCACCAGCCTGGTGTTCCATGCCGCGCGCATCGGCGGACGGCCTGCCGCCGCGCCGCTGGGCGCGCTGGTGTTCTGGCTCGTGGCGTTCGCCTATTTCGCCGGCACGACGGCCCTGGCGCTTGCGCTGGTCCTTCCGGGTTGCGCCCTGGCGGTGGCCAGCCTCGCCCCGGCCAGCCGCGCGCTGCCTGCTTCCACCGCGGCCCTGTGCGGGCTGCTGGCCATTGGTGCGGTGGTCGGCTGGCTGCTGCCGTTCCCGGTCCATTATCCGCTGGCGTACCTGTCCGCGGCGGCGCTGCTGGTGCTGTGGCGCGCGCGCGCCATCGCCGGGATCCTGCAGCCGGCCTGCACGTCCTGGCGCCAGGCCTGCACCGCCCACCCGCTGCTGGCGACGGCCACCCTCTGCATCGGCGGCTTCGGCAGCCTCGGCCTGTGGCTGCCCACCCTCAACTACGACGACCAGGCCGCCCACCTGCTGCTGAGCAACCAGCTGCTGACGCGCGGTTACCACAGCCTGGACGTGCTGAGCCAGGTCTGGGCCGCATCGCCGTGGCTCAACAACGCTCTGCACGCGGTGGCCGCGCAGCTGGGCGGCGAGGCCTTGCGCACGCCCTTGAACCTGGCCTGGCTGGTGCTCGGGGCTGGCGGCAGCTACCGCCTGGCAGTGGCCCTCGGCGCCGGTGCACGGGGAGGCCTGTGCGCGGCACTGGTGTACTGCAGCCATCCACTGACCGCCTTTTTCGGCAGTTCGATGCAGGTCGACAGTCCCAGCGCGGTTGTGATCCTGCATCTGGCGGCGCTGCTTGCCGGCGGGTCCGGCAGGCAGGGCCTGCCGCCGCTTGCGGCCTGCGGCATCCTGCTGGGGGCGCTGCTCGGACTGAAGACCAGCAACGTGGTCTACATGCTCCCGGCCTGCCTCCACTTCGTCTGGCTGGGCTGGTGCCATGCCCGGCCGGGCTGGACCGCCGGGGTGGCCGTGTTGGCTGCCGCCGTCGGCGGATCCAGCTATCTCTATGCGTGGCTGGTGGCCGGCAACCCGGTCTTCCCGCTGTTCAACGCGGTGTTCCATTCGCCGTACTTCGCCGCCGAGTCCTTCGCCGATACCCGCTGGCACACCGGCGTGCGGCTGGATGCGCTGTGGGACATGACCTTCCACAGCAGTCGCTACATGGAGGCCTACGACGGCGCGTTCGGCCTCGCCCTGCTTGCCCTGTCCGGCGGCGCGCTGCTGGCGCTGGCGCGGCCCGGCGCCGCGCGCTGGATCGTGGTCTGGATGGGTCTGGCCGGACTGGCGCTGTTCGCGCAGATCCAGTACCTGCGCTACATCTATCCTGCGCTTGTGGTGCTGTGCACGGTGTCGGTGGCGGCCCTGGCACGCACCCGGATCCCGCTGCCGGTCCTGGCCGGCGGCATCGTCGCGCTGGCGCTGGCCAATGTGCACCTGCTGGCCACCACCAACTGGGTCATGCATGCCGGCGCCTGGCAGCAGCAGCTGCTGCACGGTCGCGGATACTCCGGCCGGCTGGTGGGCGAGATCGCCCCACAGCGCCTGCTGGTGGATCGCCTTCGGCAACAGGCGCCCCGTGCCTGCGTGCTGTCCGCCGAGCCGGAGATGCCGTTCATCGGCGACTGGCCGGGCGCGATGCTGTCGATCTCCTGGTACGACCCGCAGATGCAGCGCGCCGCCGGCTGGGCCGATGCCGACACCTCCGGCGGGCTCTGGCGGCAGGTGATCGAGGCCACCGGCGTGTCGCACCTGATCACCGGCGCCACGCCTTCCGCGCCGCTGGCGCGCGCGCTGGAGGACTGGTCGGTGGTCGACAGCCAGGGCAGCCTGCGGCTATGGGCCCGGCCGGATTCGGAGAAGGGTTGCCGCAGCGGCTTCATCCACAGCCGCGACCGTGCCCACCTGATCTTCCACCGTGGCGACAGCCACGACTGACCGCCCGCGCCGGATCAGCGGCGCGGCGGCGCGGGTCCCAGGTGCCGGCGCCCGTCGCCCAGGCGCGGATGCATCGGGCGGCGCGGCATGTTGGCGATGTCGTAGCCCAGGAAGCTCAGCAGCAGCTGGATCCCGACCAGCATCGACAGGGCGCTGATCATCACCGTGCCGGTGGTGGCAGGCACGCCGCTGGTGGCCGACTGGAACCAGTGCCAGCCGCCGAACGCGCTGCCGAAGCCAAGCAGCACGACCGCCGCCAGAAGTTCCAGCGAGGCGATCGACAGGTCGCGCAGGAAGTAGTTGTAGCCGATGCGCTTTCCGAAGTTGCGCAGGTGCTTGAAGAAGAACTCGAACACCACCTGAGAGATCTTCAGCCCGCTGACCTCGTCCCCGTAGCGCGCGTCCATCGGCACGTCCGCGACCACCGCGCGCATCACGTTGAGCCGGAACAGCATGTCCGTCTCGAAGAAGTAGCGCTCGCTGATCGAACGGTAGGGCAGCTTGGCGGCGACGTCGGCGTGGATCGCGGTGTAGCCGTTGGTCGGGTCGAAGATGTCCCAGTAGCCGGCGCTGGCCTTGGCCATGAAGCTCAGGCCGAGGTTGCCCAGGCGGCGCAGCGGCGGCATCTGGCTGATCTCGGACAGGTCCCAGAAGCGGTTGCCCTTGGTGTAGTCCGCCTCGCCGGACAGGATCGGGGTGACGAAGTTGGGCAGCAGGGCCGGGTCCATCTGCCCGTCGCCGTCGATCTTGACGATCACCCGGGCGCCGTCCGCGACCGCCTGCCGGTATCCGGTCATCACCGCGCCGCCAACGCCGCGGTTGCGCTCGTGGCGCAGCACGCGCACGCGCGGGTCGTCCACCGTGCTGGCGATGAAGTCGCCGCTGCCGGCGGGGCACGCGTCGTCGACGCAGTAGATCGCGTCGACCTCCGGGCCGACCTGGCGCACGACGTCCTCGATGTGGTCGATCACCCTGTAACAGGGGATCACCACCGCGATGCCGGTGGTCCACCCGGTCGGGTGCGGCTGCACGGGAGGATTGGCCATACGGGAGGTCCGCCTGGAAAAGGTGCGGCGCATTCTACGCAAGGCCTTGCGCGGTGTCCGCGCGGCCAGCGCCACGCGGACACCCGTGGCACGCGGCTCCGGCCTCAGCCGAGCGCCGCTTCCAGTTCCGGCAGCAGGGTGAACAGGTCGCCCACCAGGCCGATGTCGGCCACCTCGAAGATCGCCGCCTCCGGGTCCTTGTTGATCGCCACGATCGTGCCGGCGTCCTTGATGCCGGTCAGGTGCTGGATGGCGCCGGAGATGCCGATGGCCATGTACAGCTCCGGGGCGATGATCTTGCCGGTCTGCCCGACCTGCATCTCGTTCGGGCAGTAGCCGGCGTCGACCGCCGCGCGCGACGCGCCGACGGCGGCGCCCAGCTTGTCGGCCAGGCTGTAGATGTGGCGGAAGTTCTCTTCCGAGCCCACGCCGCGGCCGCCGGAGATCACCCGGCGCGCGGACTGGAGGTCCGGGCGGTCCGAGGCGCCGGCCGCCAGGCCGACGAAGCGGGTGTGCGCCGGCAGGGCGACGTCGACCTGCACCGGTTCCACCGGCGCGCTGCCGCCGTCGGCGGCCTGCGGCCAGGACGCGGTACGCACGGTGGCGACCACCGGCTGGCCGGCAGGGGCCTCCACGGTGACGATCGCGTTGCCGGCGTAGATCGGGCGCTTGAAGGTGTGCTGGCCCTCGGCCGCCATCAGGTCCGACACCTGGTTGACCCCCAGCAGCGCGGCCACCACCGGCATCAGGTCCTTGCCGAAGGTGGTCGAAGGTCCGAACACGTGACTGTACCCGGCCGCCAGCTTCGCCACCTGCGGGCCCTGGACTTGGGCGATGGCCTGGGCGTTGGCCGGGTTGGCCACGGTGAGCACGCGGCTGACGCCGGCGATCCGTGCGGCCTGGGCCGCGGCTGCGGCCGGGTCGGCGGCCAGCACGACCACGTCGATGGTTTCCGGGCTCAGGGCCTGCGCGGCACTGACGGTGCGGGCGGTGGAAGGATTGAGCTTGCCGTCCAGGTGTTCGGCAACAACGAGGATCTTGGACATTGCAGCAGTCTCCGCAAACGTGGAGCCGCGCGGCGCCGGGCGCCGGGCGCGGCCGGAAGGATCAGAGCAGGCCCTTGGCCTTCAGGGTGGCGACCAGTTCGGCCGCGTCCTTGACCATCACGCCGCGGCTGCGCCTGGGCGGCGCGGCGTAGGCGGTGGCCTGCAGCGCGGGGCTGGGCTCGACGCCGAGGTCGGCCAGCTGCAGGGTCTCCAGCGGCTTGCTCTTGGCCTTCATGATGTCCGGCAGCTTGATGAAGCGCGGCTCGTTCAGGCGCAGGTCGGTGGTGACCACCGCCGGCAGGTCCACTTCCAGCGTCTCCAGGCCGGCGTCCACCTCGCGGGTGACCGTGGCCTTGCCGTCGGCGACCTCCACCTTCGAGGCGAAGGTGGCCTGTGGCCGGCCCCACAGGGTGGCCAGCATCTGGCCGGTCTGGCTGGCATCGTCGTCGATCGCCTGCTTGCCGAGGATCACCAGGTCCGGCTGTTCCTTTTCCACCAGCTTCAGCAGGGTGCGCGCGGCTTCCAGCGGCTGCACGGGCTGGTCGGTGACCACGTGGATGGCGCGGTTGGCGCCCATGGCCAGGCCGTTGCGCAGGTGCGCCTGGGCATCGGCCGGGGCGATGGTCGCCACCACCACCTCGCTGGCGATGCCCTTGTCGCGCAGGCGCAGGGCCTCCTCCAGCGCGATCTCGTCGAAGGGGTTGGGGGAGAGCTTGACGCCCTCGGTCACCACGCCGGAGCCGTCCGGCCTGACCTGGATGCGGACGTTGTAGTCCACCACGCGCTTGTAGGCGACGAGGATCTTCATCGTGTGCGGAATCCTTGAGCTGGTACGGGAACAGCCCGGTCGCGGCGACCGATCCGGGGCGGATCCCGATTCTAACGGGCCGGACCCCTCCATGCGATCAGGTATGGTGCCGGAGCGGGGGCGCGCGCGGCACGAACAGGCGCGGTTCAACAGCCGCCGGTATCCTTCCCGGTCCCAATCAATACGCCCTGGCGTGCAGGAGCTGGCTTGTCCACTTGGCTTGTGACCGGCGGAGCCGGTTTCATCGGCGGCAACTTCGTACTCGAGGCGGTGGCCCGCGGCATCCGCGTCGTGAACCTCGACGCGCTGACCTACGCCGGCAACCTGCACACGCTCGCGCCGCT
This sequence comes from Pseudoxanthomonas sp., assembly GCA_052039535.1. Classification (GTDB taxonomy): domain Bacteria; phylum Pseudomonadota; class Gammaproteobacteria; order Xanthomonadales; family Xanthomonadaceae; genus Pseudoxanthomonas. The sequence continues at coordinate 517 of JBQGEI010000106.1, read as the reverse complement.
GGACGGCAACCCGGACCACGTGTTCGTGCACGGCGACATCGGCGACCGCGAGCTGGTGGCGCGGCTGCTGGCCGAGCACCGCCCGGACGCGGTGCTGAACTTCGCCGCCGAGAGCCACGTGGACCGCTCCATCGACGGCCCGGCCGCCTTCATCCAGACCAACGTGGTCGGCACCCTCGGCCTGCTGGAATCGGTGCGCGATTACTGGAAGGGGCTGGAGGGCGAAGCCAGGGACGCGTTCCGCTTCCTGCACGTGTCCACCGACGAGGTCTACGGCTCGCTGGGCGAGACCGGGTACTTCACCGAGACCACGCCGTACGCGCCCAACTCGCCGTACTCGGCGTCCAAGGCCGCCTCGGACCACCTTGTGCGCGCCTTCCACCACACCTACGGGCTGCCGGTGCTGACCACCAACTGCTCCAACAACTACGGTCCGTACCACTTCCCGGAAAAACTCATCCCGCTGGTGATCGCCAAGGCCCTGGCCGGCGAGCCACTGCCGGTGTACGGCGATGGC
>JBQGEI010000105.1:0-4862 GCA_052039535.1 Pseudoxanthomonas sp. | reverse complement strand
GGCCCCCTGGTACTGTCCTGGGCCGATATCCAGGCCGACCTGGCCGAGCCGGACGGCGGCTTCTGCGTGGCCGTCCACGAGATGGCCCACAAGCTGGACGCACTGGACGGGGAGATGGATGGAACGCCGCCCTTGCCGGATGCCTGGCAACGGCGATGGGCACGCGATTTCCAGCGCGCCTACGACGCCTTCCGGGCGCAGGTCGAGGCGGGCGTGGAAACCGTGATCGATCCCTACGCGGCCGAGGCACCGGAGGAGTTCTTCGCGGTCGCCACCGAATACCACTTCTCGGCGCCGGAGGTACTGGCCCGGTCCATGCCCGAGGTCGCCGCGCACCTGGCGCGGCTGTACGGGCCCAGCGGCGCCTGAGCGGCGCCGCGAGGGTCACAGCCCCGGCGGCAGCACCACCTCGAAACGGGCACCGCCCAGCTCCGGCGAGCGGGCGACCTGCAGTTCGCCGCGGTAGTCGCGTACCAGGTCCTGCACGATCGACAGGCCGATGCCGTGGCCCTGCACGCGCTCGTCGCCGCGTACCCCGCGCTGCAGGACCCTGGCCACGTCCTCCGGGGCGATGCCCGGGCCGTCGTCGTCCACCGCCAGCCACAGGCCGGCGCGCCGGTTGGGGGCGGTCGGCCCGGGGCGTGCGGTCAGCACCACCCGCCGCCGCGCCCACTTGAACGCGTTCTCCAGCAGGTTCCCGAGCAGCTCCTGCAGGTCGCCCGGCTCGCCATGGAAGCGGGCGCCTTCGGCGATGTCGAACTCGCACAGCACGCCCTTGCCGGCATACACCTTCTCCAGGCCGCGCACGATCTCCTCAGCGGTGGATTCGATCGGCACCGCGGCGGAGAACAGCTTGTGCCCACCGGAGGCGGCGCGTGCCAGCTGGTAGGAGACCAGGTCGTTCATGCGCCGCAGCTGCGTGTCCAGTTCCTGGGTCAGCGCTTCGCCAGGCGCGCCGGCATCGAGCTGGGTACGCAGCACCGCCAGCGGCGTCTTGAGGCTGTGGGCCAGGTCGGCCAGGGTATTGCGCTGCCGCTCCAGGTGTTCGCGCTCGGAGTCGATCAGCGCGTTGATGCTGTCGGTCAGCGGCTCCAGCTCGCGCGGATGGCGCTCACTCATGCGCTGGAGCTGGCCGCGCTGGACCTTGGTCAGTTCGGCGATCACGCGCCGCAGCGGACGCAGGCTCCACTGGAGGATCAGTGCCTGCAGCAGCAGCAGGATCAGGCCTGCGCTGCCGAGGTTCATCCACAGGGCGCCACGGAACACGCGGACCTGGGCGTCCAGGGTCTGCGCATCCTCCATGACGTAGATCGTGTACGGGAACTCTGCGTCGGGCCCGCGCTCGCCCCAGACCAGGCCGATGCCGTACCTGTAGACCTCGCCGGGGCTGCCGTCGATCTGGGTGATCGCCAGCGGGCCGTCGAAGCGCTCCTCGCGCGGCCGCAGGGTGCCGTCGACCTCGGGCAGCAGCGGGCCTTCGGCCGACAGCGAGGCCCAGTGCCCGTCTGGCAGCACCACCTCCGCGTACAGGCCGCTGCCGGGCCGATGGAAGCGCGGGTCCGGTCCCACCTCCGGGGTGTACAGCGAACCGTCGCGGCCGAAGTCGATGTTGTCCGCGTACGCCATCGCGTAGCTCTTGAGCCGCTGGCGCAGGTTGTTCTGCGCGGTCTCGGCGAAGGAGCGGTCTAGCGCGACGCCGGCCAGCATCAGGAAGGCCACCAGGCCGATGCTGGCGGCCAGCAGCTGGCGGGCCTTGAGCGAGCGCGGCCGCCAGGGGCGGAACCGGGGCCTGGTGCTGCCTTCCACGAGGCCCGGCCGCCCGGACTCAGCCTTCGTTGCGCGGGATCGCGAAACGGTAGCCGCGGCCGCGCACGGTCTCGATCGGCTTCAGCTCGCTGTCCGGGTCCAGCTTCTTGCGCAGGCGGCCGATGAAGACCTCCAGCACGTTGGAGTCGCGATCGAAGTCCTGCTGGTAGATGTGCTCGGTCAGGTCGGCCTTCGATACCAGCTCGCCGGCATGCATCATCAGGTACTCGAGGACCTTGTACTCGTAGCTGGTGAGGTCCACGTTGGAACCCTGCACGGTGACCGTCTGCGCGGCCAGGTCCAGCGCCACCGGGCCGCACTCGAGCACCGGCTTGCTCCAGCCGGCGGCGCGGCGCACCAGCGCGTTCAGGCGCGCCAGCAGCTCCTCGACGTGGAACGGCTTGACCAGGTAGTCGTCGGCGCCCTGCTTCAGGCCCTCGACCTTGTCCTGCCAGCTGGAGCGCGCGGTGAGGATCAGCACCGGGAAGTTCTTGCCCTCGTCGCGCAGGGCCTTGACCAGCTCCATGCCCGACATCTTCGGCAGGCCGAGGTCGATGATGGCCACGTCGAACGGAACCTCGCGGCCCATGTACAGGCCTTCCTCGCCATCCTGCGCGGCGTCAACCGCGAAGCCCTCGCGCTTCAGACGCGCGGCGAGCGTCTCCCGCAGCGGGGCCTCGTCTTCGACCAGAAGGATTCGCATGCACTCTCCCTGAGTTGCCGTTTCCTGGGACCGGCTGTTGCCGGGGGCCCCATCGTCTAGCGTGATTCGTGATCGTCGCGTCGCGGGCGACGCGAGCGTTCGCCGGAGCCGGGGTCATCCATATAGCGGACCCGGCCGCGGTCGTCCATGTACTTGACCCGGGTGATGTTGCGCCCCTCGTAGGGAACCAGCTCCGCGCCGAGGATCTGGCCGCCGGTGGAGCGCTGCACCCAGCGTACCGCCTCGGACAGCGAGCGGCGCTGCTGGCGCACCTCCATGGTCCCGGACTCCGGCTGCCGCGCGGGGCGTTCCCGCGGCGGCGGCGGTGCAACGCGCTCCCCCACGCCCGGGCCGCCCACGGGCGGCTGGGCAGCCGCCAGCGCCGGCGAGCCGGCCAGCAGCAGAACGGTGAGGACACGGCGCGGAACAGACATCGTTGCAATCCTAACGAACGGCGGGGGCTGTGGCATGCCCGGCGCATGCGAAGCGCCGGACCATCACCCTTGGCTGGTATGGCATGGTCGTTAGAACGCGGTGAATCCGGTCTGAACTTATCCACATCCACAGGTGTGCCGTTCAGCGCCACAAACCGCTTTTTTTCAGGCATTCGCGGCAGTGGAAGCGGACTGCGCCGGCATTAGCGCGCGGTGGCTGAAGCGGTGGTAGCCGCCAGCGCACGCTCGACCAGCTCCCAGCCCGCACCGGGCCGGTGGGCGCCTTCGCTGAGTACCTGGCGGAACATCCGCCCGCCGGGCTGGCCGTGGAACAGGCCCAGCACATGGCGGGTGATGTGCTTGAGCGCCACCCCCTCGGCCAGGCGGGCCTCGACATAGCAACGCAGGCCACGCAACAGGCCCTCGCGGGACGCCTCCTGGCCGCCGTACAGGGCCACGTCCAGCCGGTGCAGCAGGTACGGGTCGTGGTAAGCGGCACGGCCCAGCATCACTCCATCCACATGCGCCAGCTGCGCGTGCACCTGGTCGGCGCCGGCGATCCCGCCGTTGACCAGGATCTCCAACTGCGGGCGCTCGCGCTTGAGCCGCCACGCCCAGTCGTAGCGCAATGGCGGCACCTCGCGGTTCTCCTTGGGCGACAGGCCCTGCAGCCAGGCGTTGCGCGCATGCACCACGAAGGTGCGGCATCCGGCGGCGGCCACGGTGTCGATGAAGCCGGCGAACCGCTCGTACTGGTCGTCGTCGTCAACGCCGAGGCGGCACTTGACCGTGACCGGCACCGTGCGCCCACCGACGGTGGCCGCCCCGGCCATGGCCGCCACGCACTCGGCCACCAGCGACGGCTCGCGCATCAGGCAGGCCCCGAACCGCCCGGCCTGGACCCGGTCCGACGGGCAGCCGCAGTTGAGGTTGACCTCGTCGTAGCCCCATTCGGCACCGATCCGCGTCGCCTGGGCCAGGGCCTCCGGCTCACTGCCGCCCAGCTGCAGGGCGAGCGGCTGCTCGACCGGATCGAACCCCAGCAGCCGCATGCGGTCGCCACGGACCACCGCATTGGCATGCACCATCTCGGTGTAGAGCCGCGCGTGCGGCGCCAGCAGCCGGTGGAAGACGCGGCAGTGGCGGTCGGTCCAGTCCATCATGGGGGCGACGGACAGCCGGGCGGAGTCGGCGTAGGAAGCGGGAACGGAAGACATGGCGGCAGTGCTGGGCGGGGGTGGATTGTCCCCCATCGGGGCCGGCTTATCGAACCCGGCGGCAACCCCGAGATCCCGGCGGCGCGCCCGGGGGATGCCACCAGGATCACGGCATGCCCTGCCCGCCGCAGCGCTGCCGGATCGACGCCGACAGGACCCGAGGCAGCAGCTCCGGGGTCGACCCGAGGCACCGCACCGTGTCGATGGCCCCCTCGGGAGCCCTCCGCGGGTGGTCAGGGCGGCGCCAGCGCCCCTCTCCCGGCTGGCGGCCACGCCGGGGCCGCGGATGCCATCGCGCGTTCAGCGCGCGGGTGCCTCCGCTTCACGCCTGTTTTCCTGCTCCCGCGCGCGGTCGCGCTGGCGCAGGGCCCCGCGCAGCGCGGCGTCCGGTTCCAGAGCGCGGCCCCAGCGGCGGTAGCTGTCTGCCAGGGCCAGGCGCAGCGGCACGTCGACGTCGGGGCCATCCTCGCCGCGCAGCTGCGCGGTGGCCTCCCGCCAGTTGCCCGCGGCGCCCAGCCGGGCGCGTGCACGCACCACGCTGCGGCAGTCCGTTTCGAGCGACCGGGCAAGGAAACACGCGTACCAGGCATCGCCCGGCCGCCAGCCCGGCTGGGCGGCCAGCCCCTGTACGTAGCCACGCGGCATGCCTGCGTAGCGTTCGACCTCGGCGGCGAAGGTCTCCGGATACTGCGAGGCATAGCG
>JBQGEI010000104.1:0-5087 GCA_052039535.1 Pseudoxanthomonas sp. | reverse complement strand
GTCAGGCGGATGGCCTCGAAGCGCATCCCGGCATCGACGAAGGCGTCGTACCCGTTCTTGAGGCTGTACACCGCGCCCTCCATCGCCGCGCGATAGAGATTGGCGACGGTGAAGTTGGTCGCGGTCATGCCGAACAGGCTGCCGCGGCCATTGGGCAGGTTCGGGGTGCGCTCGCCGTTGAGGAACGGCAGCATCAGCAGGCCGTCGGCGCCCGGGCGGGTGCCGGCCAGCAGCGCATCGCCCTCCTTGGTGGAGAAGCTGCACAGCTTGCCCACCGCCTCGGTGGCGACGGTGCAGTTCATGGTGCAGATCAGCGGCAGCCAGCCACCGGTGGAGTCGCAGAACGCGGCCCAGCGGCCGGCCTCGTCGACCATCGCCCGGTCCGAGTACGCGAACAGCGTGCCGGAGGTGCCCAGGCTCATGCTCAGCACGCCGGGGGTGACGTTGCCGGTGCCGATGGCGGCCATCATGTTGTCGCCACCGCCGGCGGAGACGCGCACGCCCTGCGGCAGCCCGAGCGCGTCGGCGACGTGGGCGGCGATCGGGAAGGTCGCGTCGGCCTCGACCAGCGGCGGCAGCAGCGCGGCCAGGTCGCGGTCGGCATCGGTCGCGCGCAGCATCTGCTCCGACCAGCGGCGGTTGCGCACGTCCAGCCAGCCGGTGCCGGAGGCGTCGCCGCACTCCATCCAGCGCTCGCCGGTGAGCCAGAAGTTCACGTAGTCGTGCGGCAGCATGATCGAGGCCAGCTGCGCATAGGCCTGCGAGCGGTGCTTGCGGGTCCACGGCAGCTTGGAGGCGGTGTAGCCGACCAGGATCGGGTTGCCGGCCACGTCGATGCTGGCCTGCGCGCCGCCGACGGCGTCCATGATCTGGTCGCACTCCGCAGCGGTGCTGGTGTCGCACCACAGCTTGGCCGGGGCCAGCACGTTGCCATCCCGGTCCAGCGGCACGAAGCCGTGCTGCTGGCCGGACACGCCAATGGCCACCACCCGCGCCCGCAGCGCCGGATCGAGCTGGGCGAAGCAGCTGCGGATGGCCTCGATCCACCACTCGGCGCGCTGCTCGCGGCTGCCGTCGTCACCCGAGGCCAGCTCGAGCGCGTGGCCGATGGTGGCGGCCACCTGGCGCGCCTCCGGATCGTAGGCCACCAGCTTGACGCTCTGGGTACCGACATCCAGGCCGACATACAGGCTCATGCGCGCACCCCGCGCAGGAACGGGCGGGCGGGCCTCGGCAGGGCAGGACAGGTGGGGCGGTGAAGGGTCATGTGCGCTCCATTGCGCGGTTGGTCTGGCGGGGCCGGCGGGGCTTGCTGCGGTGCAACAAAGACGTCGGCCACGACGTCGCCCGGTCGGGTCTTGCGGCCCCGGCCGGGCGTCAAGTTAGCGGTATCATTTCCTGCCTTTCTATCACGATCCGCTCACGCGCGCATGCTGCGGTTGCGTTCCCCCGGAAGCCGCGCAGCGCCGGGCCGCTCCAGGCTGCCCTCCCGGGACGGTTTCCGGGGACGGGGTTTCCCGCGACGCGGCCAGGGCGCGCCCCGCCGGCCTTGGCGGCCGTCCGGGCCGGCGTGGGAAGCTTGGCCTTACACCCCTTCATGGCGTGCACCATGCGCGACCACTTCGCCCTGCTGGCCGGCTACAACCGCTGGATGAACGCGAACCTGCATGCCGCCGCGCAGCGGTTGCCGACCGGCGCCGTGAGCGAGCCGCGGGGCGCGTTCTTCGGCTCGATCCTGGGCACCCTCAACCACCTGGTGGTGGCAGACCTGATCTGGCTGCGCCGCTTCGCCGCCAGCTGTCCCGGACGCTGGCCGCCGCTGGACGGCGTCAGCCGCCTGCCGCTGCTGGCACGCCTGGACGAGGCGGTGTGCGTCGACCTCGACGCGTGGTGGGCGCTGCGCCAGCAGCTGGACCGGATGATCGAGGACTGGATCGCCGGCCTGCCGCCGGACGCGTTCGAGCAGACCGTCGACTACCGGACCATGGCCGGCCAGTCGCCCCGGCGCCGCCTGTCGCACCTGCTGCTGCACTTCTTCAACCACCAGACCCACCACCGCGCCAGGCCACCACGCTGCTCCACCAGCAGGGCGTGGACGTGGGGCCCACCGACCTGCTGCTGCGCCTGCCGCAGGCCTGACCCGGGCCAGGGCGACGGTAGAATGCGTGTTTGCCGTTGCGAGACCGCCCCATGCGTCCTGCCCCGATCTGCGCCGCCATGCTCGCGCTGGCGCTCTCCGCCTGCCAGCCGGCCCGTCCCGACGCAGCGTACGCGCCGCTTCCGCCGGCCACGACGCCCGGCGCGTCCGTCGCTGCGGACGACAACCTCAACGCGGTGCTGTGGGTGCAGCGCTCGGCCGAGTACCGGGCCACGACCCTGCAGACCTATCGCGCCGCGGCGGCCCAGCTGGACGCGGCGCTGGCCGATCCCGGCTGGGATGCCCTGGTGGCCGCGGAGCGGGAGGGCCGCGGGCCTGGCCTGAAGCCGGCCGTGGTCCTGGACATCGACGAGACGGTGCTGGACAACTCGCCCTACCAGGCGCGCCTGGTACGCGACGGCGCCGAGTACGCCGATCCGTCATGGGATGCCTGGGTCGAGGAGCGTAAGGCCCGCGCGCTGCCCGGCGTGGTCGATTTCGCCCGCGCCGCCAACGCCCGCGGCATCACCCTGGTCTACATCTCCAACCGCGCCGTGCACCTGGGCCAGGCCACCCTGGACAACCTGCGCGCCGAGGGCCTGCCGGTGGACGGCGATGACGTGTTCCTGGGGCTGGGCACGGTGGTGCCCGGCTGCGAGCAGCACGGCAGCGAGAAGGACTGCCGGCGCCGCCTGGCCAGCCGCAAGTACCGGGTGCTGATGCAGTTCGGCGACCAGCTCGGCGACTTCCTCAAGATCGAGGACAACAGCCCCGCCGGCCGCCAGGCCCTGCTGGAGCGGCACGGCGACTGGTTCGGCAGCCGCTGGTGGATGCTGCCCAACCCGACCTACGGCAGCTGGGAGCCGGCCCTGTTCGACAACCACTGGAGCCAGCCGCGCGGCCAGCGCCGCCAGGCCAAGCGCGCCGCGCTGGAGGTGGCACCGTGAGCCGTGCGCCGCTGGTCCTGTCGCCGGAAGAGCGCCTGATCTTCGCCCTGGACGTGCCGGGCAGGGCCGAAGCCGTGGCGTGGATCGACCGGCTCGGCGACAGCGTGCGCTTCTACAAGATCGGCATGGAGCTGCTGGCCTCCGGCGAGTACTTCCAGGTGCTGGACCTGCTGGAACAGCGCGGCAAGCGCGTGTTCGTGGACCTGAAGTTCTTCGACATCCCGGCCACCGTGGCCGGCGTGATCCGGGGGCTGGGCCGCTGGAACGTCGATTACTGCACCATCCATGGCTGGCACCCGGCGATGATGCAGGCCGCCGCCGAGGCCAATGCCGGCGACATGCGCCTGCTGGCGGTGACCGTGCTGACCTCGATGGACGAGGCGGACCTGCGCTCGATGGGCGTGGCCGGCACGCCCGAAGAGGTGGTGGTGCAGCGCGCGCGCGCCGCGCAGGCCGCGGGCATCGACGGGGTGATCGCCTCCGGCCGCGAGGCCGCGCTGATCCGCCAGGCCGTGGGCGCCGGCTTTTCCATCGTCTGCCCGGGCATCCGCCCGGATGGCGGCGGCAGCGATGACCAGAAGCGCAGCGTCGGCGTGGCCGAAGCCTTCGCCGCCGGAGCGGACGCGATCGTGGTCGGCCGCCCGGTCCGCAACGCTGCCGATCCGGTGGCGGCGGCCACCCTGATCCAGCAACAGATTGCTGCATCGCTAAAGTAAATCAGCGACTTGTGGCGCAATACTTCACGTATTGCATTAGATCCACGCCGCCGCTAGAGTGCCTGCGCCCGGCCTTGCCGGGCGTGCCACACCGCGAATGTCCTCCGGCCCCGGCCGGATTGGGGGAGGCTAGTCCTCCCCGTTTTGTTCGCGGGCGTTGCCCTGGCCGGTCCGCAGCGGCCACACTCGGGCCGGGGCTCCACCGGACCAGACCGTATGCACCGATCGAGGCTTGCCCGATCCTCCAGCCACGCGCGCTGGCGCCCGTGGCTGGCGGCGTTGCTGCTGCCGGCATTGCTGGTCGCCTGCAACCGGGAGCCGCCCGCCCCGGCGGAGCTGCCGGGCGCCGCCAGCGAACCGGCCGGTGCGGTGCGCCAGCTGGCCGGGCACCTGCAGCGCAATGACCTGGTGGCCTTCGCCCGCGACGCCCTGCCGCCGCCGGCGCACGCCGCACTGGCCGATGCCTGGACCCGCGACCAGAGCCGCTGGCCCCTGACCGAACTGCCGCTGGACGAGCAATTGCCCCCGCTGCTGGCAAGCCTGGGCGAGCCCCGGGCCGAGACGGCCCTGCGCCAGCGCTTCGACGGCCAGCTCGCCGGCCAGGACACCGCCCTGCGGGATGCCGCCCGCTCGCTGGCCCTGTTCGGCGCCCAGTACCTGCGCCAGCAGCCGCAGTACGACGACACCCGGCGCGCGCACTACACCCAGGTGGTCCAGGCACTGGGCGGCTGGGCCGGCCAGGCGCCGCTGGGCGACCGCACCCGGGGCCACGCGGCGATCGCACGCCTGGTCGCCGCCGCGCGCGCCACCGGGCTGGCCAGCGACGAGGACCTGCGCGCCGCCGGGATGGACGGCAGCCTGCGCCGGCTGGGTCCGTTCCTGGCCGCGGTCAAGGCCACCACCGCCGACTACGGGCTGGATCTGGACCGCAGCCTGGCGGACCTGCGCACCGGGCTGGTGGAGCAGAGCGGCGACCACGCCACCGTGCGCGTGCACTACCCGCTGGGCGCGGCCGAGATCGACGCGACCGTCCACCTGACCCGGGTGGACGGCCACTGGTACCTGGACGGCTACCTGGAGGAGGCGGCCCGGCTGATCGCCGCCGGCACCCCGCCCGAGCCCGGACCGGAGCTCCCGCTGGAGGCACTGCCCGAGCCGCCGCCAGCGGCCGCGGACCCGGCTGGGCGATAATCGCCCGATGCCTGAACAGAATCCCCTCCCCTTCCCGGCCTCGGCTGCCCCCGGCCCGGACGCCTCACCCGGCGGCGACCTTCCGTCCCCCGCCGG
>JBQGEI010000103.1:0-6166 GCA_052039535.1 Pseudoxanthomonas sp. | reverse complement strand
CATCAGCACCACCTGGCCGGGGCCGAAGGCCAGCTCGGCGAAGCCGCCCAGCTCGTACCAGCCGGCCCTGTCGTCGCGCACCTGCAGCGGGGCGGCGGCGGCGACCGCGCGGCCATCGCGCAGCGACAGTCCGCCGGGCCGCACGTAGTGCAGCCGGTGGCCGCGGCGCTGGGCCTCCAGCAGCATGGCGAAGGTGGTGTCCTTGGCGATCTTGATCGACCCGATCGGGTCCATCACCACGACGACGTCCAGGGTCATTGGCAGTGGCCGGCAGCGGCAGGGGGGGACCGGCGATGGTAGCCGATCAGGGCCCGCCCACGGCGCGGCGCCAGGCAGCGTGACGCAGTCGGCATGCAAGGCCTGCGCCACTGCACGCCGGCTGCATTCCGGGCTTGACAGGTTCCGGCCGTACTGGGATATAGACATCTACGTAGCGGTGCCGGGAATGATGAAGCGCCGCGCGCACGGGGAAACAGGGTAATGACTGACAACACGGCCCCAGCCGGGGCATTGGGTGGCCTGCGGGTCATGGTCATCGACGATTCGAAGACCATCCGCCGTACCGCCGAGACCCTGCTCAAGCGCGAGGGCTGCGAGGTGGTCACCGCCAGCGACGGGTTCGAGGCGCTGGCCAAGATCGCCGACCAGCAGCCGCAGATCATCTTCGTGGACATCATGATGCCGCGGCTGGACGGCTATCAGACCTGCGCGCTGATCAAGGGGAACCAGAAGTTCAAGTCGACGCCGGTGATCATGCTGTCGTCCAAGGACGGCCTGTTCGACAAGGCGCGCGGCCGCATCGTCGGTTCCGAGCAGTACCTGACCAAGCCATTCACCCGCGAAGAACTGCTCGGAGCAATCCGTACCTACGTCAACGCCTGACCGGGGGGGCAGGCACAACATGGCTCGAATTCTGCTGATCGAAGATTCGCCGACGGATCGTGCGGTCTTCACCCAATGGCTGGAACGCGGCGGGCACCAGGTCATCTTCGCGACCAACGCCGAGGACGGGCTGGAAATCGCGCGCAAGCAGCTGCCGGACCTGGTGCTGATGGACGTGGTGCTGCCGGGCATGAGCGGCTTCCAGGCCACCCGCGCGCTGACCCGCGACCAGGCCACCAGCAAGATCCCGGTGCTGATCGTCAGCACCAAGAGCATGGAGACCGACCGCGCCTGGGGCATGCGCCAGGGTGCGGTCGATTACGTGGTCAAGCCACCGCGCGAGGAAGACCTCCTGGCCCGGATCAACCAGCTGGTAGGCGCCTGATGCGCACTCCGTTCGACATCCTCTCCGACTACGAGCGTCGCAGCCTGGCGCACGCGGTGCAGCTTCCGGCCCGCGAACTGGGGCCGGAAACCTGGCGCGGCGTGGGCTACCGCATCGGCCGCCAGCGCCTGGTGTCGCAGTTCGGCGAGGTGGTCGAGATCATGCCGATGCCGCCGGTGACCCCGGTGCCGGGCGCCCAGCCCTGGCTGCTGGGCATCGGCAACCTGCGCGGCAACCTGTTCCCGGTGGTCGACCTGAAGCTGTTCCTGGAAGGCGAGCGCACGGTGCTGCACGAGGGCCAGCGCGTGCTGGTCATGCGCCAGCACGGTGGCGACGTGGCGCTGACGATCGACGAGCTCTACGGCCAGCGCAGCTTCGGCGAGGAGCAGGCGATCGAGCCGGCGTCGCTGGCACAGGGCCGGTACGGGCATTTCGTCGAGCGTGCCTTCCACAGCGAAGGCGCCGACTGGGCGGTGTTCTCCCTCTCGCGGCTGGCCCGCACCCCTGAATTCAGGCAGGCCGCGGCGTAACGCGGCCCTTCCACGCATCCGATCGAGGCAATACGCGCATGAGCACTGCACCGGAATCCCCGAAGACCAGTCGCCTGGGTGGCGTGAGCACCGGGTTCTGGCTGGTCCTGCTGGTGGTGTCGGTGGTGGTGTTCGCCGCCAATACCGGCATGGCGACCTACCAGGGCAGCCGGCTGGCCGGCGCCAGCACCGGCGCGGCCGACCTGCAGGTGCTGTCGCAGCAGCTGGCCAACCAGGGCCGTGACGCGGTCGGCGGCAACGCCGAGGCGTTCAAGGCCTTCCGCCAGACCCGCGCCCAGATCGACAGCACGGTGGAAGGCCTGCAGTCCCGTTACGGCGGGGAGCCGGGCGTGTCAGGCTCGCTGCAGCAGCTGATCCGCACCTGGAACCCGTTGGCGCAGAACGCCCAGCAGATCGTCGATTCCGAGCCGGCGGTGCTGGCGCTGGCAGGCAACGCCGACCGTTTCGTCGGCCGGGTGCCGCAGCTGCAGGCCCAGCTCAACGAGGTGGTGCGCGCGATGACCGCCGGTGGTGCGCCGGCGGCCCAGGTGTTCAACGCGCTGCAGCAGGTCGTGGTGGCCGGCACCATGGCCCGCCGGGTGACGGAAATCCGCGCCGGTGGCCCCGGTGCCAGTGCTGCCGGCGACGCGCTGGCGCGCGATTCGGTGGTGTTCGGCCAGGTGCTGGCGGGCCTGACCGAGGGCAACGAGGAGCTGGGCGTGGCCCAGGTCCGTAACCAGGCCGCCCAGGCCGCACTGCAGCAGTCGCAGGCGCAGTGGGACGAGATGCGCAAGGACCTCGAGGCGATCCTGGCCAGCTCGCGCAACCTGTTCGCCGCGCAGGCGGCGGCCGCGAGCCTCACTGGCGGTTCGGACCAGATGCTGGAGGACAGCAAGCGACTGTTCGATGCCTTCGCCGCCTTCGGTTCGGTGCGCGACACCCGCCTGTTCCCGAACTTCTGGATCGGCGTGATTTCCGGCGCCCTGGCGCTGCTGGCGCTGGTCGGCTTCGTGTGGAGCTCGGTGCGCAACCGCCAGCGCGAACAGGAAGTCCGCTACCAGGCCCAGGTGGAATTCAACAGCCGCAACCAGCAGGCGATCATGCGGCTGCTGGACGAGATCAGCTCGCTGGGTGAAGGCGACCTGACGGTGAAGGCCTCGGTCACCGAGGACATGACCGGTGCGATCGCCGACGCGATCAACTACGCGGTCGACGAGCTGCGCAACCTGGTGACCACGATCAACGACACCTCGGTGCAGGTCGCGGCCTCCTCGCAGGAAACCCAGGCCACCGCGCTGCAGCTGGCGGAGGCCTCCAACCACCAGGCCGAGCAGATCACCGCCGCCTCCGACCGCATCAACGAGATCGCGGCCAGCATCGAACAGGTGTCGCGCAACTCCACCGAATCGGCCGAGGTGGCGCAGCGCTCGGTGGTCATCGCCGCCGAAGGTGCCGGCGTGGTGCGCGAGACCATCAACGGCATGGACCAGATCCGCGACCAGATCCAGGAGACCTCCAAGCGCATCAAGCGCCTGGGCGAGTCGTCCCAGGAGATCGGCTCGATCGTGGAACTGATCAACGACATTTCCGAGCAGACCAACATCCTGGCGCTCAACGCGGCGGTGCAGGCGGCGGCGGCCGGCGAAACCGGCCGCGGCTTCGCGGTGGTGGCCGACGAAGTGCAGCGGCTGGCCGAACGCACCTCCGGCGCGACGCGGCGTATCGAAGGCCTGGTCCAGGCGATCCAGGCCGACACCAACGAGGCGGTCAGCTCGATGGAGCAGACCACCGCCGAAGTGGTGTCCGGTGCCCGCCTGGCCGAGGACGCCGGTACCGCGCTGACCGAGATCGAGCGCGTGTCCAACGCGCTGAACGAGCTCATCAAGAACATCTCGGTCGCCGCCCAGCAGCAGACGGTCGCGGCCGCCGACATCACCAGGACCATGGACGTGGTCCGGCAGATCTCCGGCCAGACCTCGCGCGGCGCCGGGCAGACCGCCGAATCGATCGGACACCTGGCGCAGCTGGCAGCCGACCTGCGTCGCTCGGTCGCCGACTTCAAGCTGCCTGGCTGATCCGATGGGCCTGACAGGGGACAAGGGAATGAGTATGGCCCGGTATCCGCGCACTGACTGCCCGGTGGCACGGAGGCAGCGATGAGCGCGTTGCGAGATGCGATGAGCCACGCCGTGCTCGGCTGGGTGAAGCCCGAGCTGGACGAGACCCTGCGCCAGGCGCGCGGGGAGATCGAGGCGTTCGTGGAGAACCCCTCCGACAGCAGCCGGATGCGCTTCTGCGCCGGCTACCTGCACCAGGTGCAGGGCACGCTGCGGATGGTGGAGCTGTACGCGCCGGCGATGGTCGCCGAGGAGATGGAGCTGCTGGCGCAGGCGCTGCAGCAGGGCGCGACGGGCGACCGCGACGAGGCCTGCGCGACGCTGATGCGTGGCACCGTGCTGCTGCCGGATTACCTGGAGCGCCTGCAGAACGGCCACCGCGACATCCCGATCGTGCTGCTGCCGCTTCTCAACGACATCCGTGCCGCGCGCGGCGCCACAGGCCTGGACGAAAGCGTCCTGTTCGCGCCGGACCTCAGCGCGCCGTTGCCCGCGCAGCTGCCGGCAGCCGTGCTGCCGTGGCCGCAGCGCCAGGACCGGGTGGTGTCCACGCTGGCCGGGTTCCAGCGCGAACTCGATGCCTGGCCCGCGGGCGCCGCTCCCGCCGATCCGACCGCCCTGGCGACGGCGGCGGGCGAACTGCTCCAGGACGCCGGCCATGAGACCACCCGGCGCATGCTGTGGGTGCTGTCGCGCGCGGCCGAAGCCCTGCGCGACGGCGCGCTCGCACCGGGCGAGTCCCTGCGGACCGCCTTCGCCGCGGCCGCCCGCGCACTGCAACAGGCGAGCGAGAACGAATCGTTGCCGGTATCGGCGCGCGGCGTGCCCAGCCAGGAGCCGACCCGCCAGCTGCTGTACGCGGTGGCGCAGGCCCGTGCGCCGCACCCGGCGCTCGACGAACTGCGCCAGGCCTTCGACCTGGATGCCCAGGTGCCCAGCGAGGCCGAGCTGGACCATGCCCGCGGCAGTCTGGCCGGTCGCAACCGCGACCTGCTCAACACCGTCGGTGCGGTGGTCAAGGAGGAACTGCTGCGGGTGAAGGATGCGCTGGACCTGCACCTGCGCACCGGTGGCGATGCCGCCGCGCTGCAGCCCCAGGCCGCCGAACTGACCCGCGTCGCCGATACCCTCGGCATGCTCGGACTGGGCGTGGCCCGCGACGTGGTGCTGCAGCAGCGTGATTCGCTGCAGGCCATCGCCGCCGGCGAAGCGCCGGCCAGCGAGGGCGCGCTGCTGGATATCGCCGGGGCGCTGCTGTACGTGGACGCCTCGCTGGACGACCAGGTCGCGCGCCTGGGCGCAGGCGAGGAGGGCGGTGAGGACGCGGCCGCGGCCGAGACCCGGCGCACGGTGGAGGTGCTCGCCCATGAGGCGATCGCCAACTTCGCCGCCGCGCGCGAGGATTTTGTCGCCTTCATCGAGACCAACTGGGACCATGCCCGGCTGGAGACGGTCCCGCGCCTGCTGGAGGAAGTGGCCGGGGCGCTGCACATGCTGGACCTGCCCGAGCCGGCCGGCTACCTGGAAGGTGTGCGCCGCTACATCGTGGCCGAACTGATCGGGCGCCGTCGCGTGCCCAGCGGCCGCCAGCTGGACACCCTCGCCGATGCGATGGCCAGCCTCGAGTACTACCTCGAGGCGCTGCGCGACCGGCGCCCCAACCGCGCCGAGATCCTCGAGATCGCCCGCAGCAGCCTGGAAAGCCTCAACTACTGGCCGCTGCCGGACACCGCACGGGCCGACGTCGAAGGCGCCGGCGAAGCGGTCATGCCGGTGGCACCCGGCGCTCCTGCCGATGCCGGGGCCGGCGGGATGCCGGCGGCTGCCAGTGGTTTGTCCCCCTCCGCCGCGATGCCGCCGCCGCTTCCGGCGGCACCTGGGCCGGAAGCCCCCGCGCTGGACTGGGATTCGGTCCAGCTGGAAGCGCCGGCCACGTTCGCGCCGGTCGAGGACGAGTACACCCGGATCGATCCGGTGGAGCTGTCGCTGGAGGCGGACCCGGCCGCGCCGGACGACGCCACTCCTTACGACGCGCCACAGCGCGAGGCCCTGGAGCTGCCCGGGCTGGAGATCGGGCTGGCGCCGATCGCACCGGCGCTGCCGACGATCGAGCCGGTGCTCACCCAGCAGCCGTTCCATTACGACCCGGTCTCCGGCGAGTACATTGCGACCGCGCCGACCGAGGCCGGAGCCGTGGATGCAGGCCTGCCGGCGGACGCCGGCGTGGCCCCGGTCGACACTGTGGCGTCGGC
>JBQGEI010000102.1:0-2601 GCA_052039535.1 Pseudoxanthomonas sp. | reverse complement strand
ATGTAGTCGCGCATCAGCCTGCCGGGCCGCAGCAGGAGGTTGCGCAACGAATACGGCAGCCCGCGGTCGAGGTTCAGGACGCCATGCCGGACCTGTTCGGACAGATAGTGCCAGTCGATGCGCCGGGCCCGCGCCGGCTGGCCGCAGGCCGGACAGAAGTTGTTCCCCGGTTCACCCGAGGCGTGCCCGCACTCCATGCACAGCGCATCCGACATCCGCCCACCCCCGGATCAGTGGCCGCATGATACCCGCGGGGGCGGCGACGCGACCCTGGGGTAAGCTTCGGGCCGCCGCGCCACGCGGCCATGCCATCCGCTGCCAGGTCCACCCAGCCCATGTCCCTGCCCGAACGCCTGTTCAAGCTCCGCGAACACGGCACCAGCACCCGCACCGAGGTGCTGGCCGGCCTGACCACCTTCCTGACGATGTCCTACATCGTCTTCGTCAACCCGGCGATCCTGGCCACCACCGGCATGGACGCCGGCGCGGTGTTCGTGGCCACCTGCCTGGCCGCCGCGCTGGGGTCGGCGGTGATGGCCCTGGTGGCCAACTTCCCGGTGGGGATGGCGCCGGGCATGGGCCTGAACGCGTTCTTCGCCTTCACCGTGGTCGGCGCGGCCGGACTGCCCTGGGAGCAGGCGCTGGCGGCGGTGCTGCTGTCGGGCATCGTGTTCCTGGTGCTCACCCTGACCGGCGTGCGGCGCTGGCTGGTCGATGGCATCCCCGCGTCGCTGCGCAGCGCGATCGTGGCCGGGATCGGCCTGTTCCTGGCGATCATCGCCCTGCAGAAATCCAGCGTGGTGATCGGCGACGCCGACACCCTGGTGCGGCTGGGCCCGATGACCGAGCCGGAACCGCTGCTGGCCCTGGGCGGCTTCCTGCTGATTGCGATCCTCGAGGCGCGCCGGGTGCGCGGCGCGATCCTGTTCGGCATCCTCGCGGTGACCGGCACCGCGTGGGCCTTGGGCCTGGTGCAGTGGAACGGGCTGGTCTCGCTGCCGCCGAGCCTGGAGCCGACCTTCCTCAAACTCGACCTGCCCGGGCTGCTGCACTGGAACGAGGGCGCCGGCTGGGCGGTGCTGCTGCAGGTGGTGCTGGTATTCGTGCTGGTGGAGGTGTTCGACGCCACCGGCACGCTGTACGGCGTTACCAGTCGCGCCGGCCTGCTGCAGCTGCCGGATGGCCAGAGGCGGTTCGGCCGGGCCCTGCTGGCCGACAGCACGGCGATCCTCGCCGGTTCGGTGCTGGGCACCAGCTCGACCACCGCCTTCGCCGAGAGTGCGTCCGGCGTGCAGGCCGGCGGACGCACGGGTCTGACCGCGCTGGTCGTGGCCGGCCTGTTCCTGGCCGCGCTGCTGTTCTCGCCGCTGGCGGCGATGGTGCCGCCCTATGCCACCGCGCCGGCGCTGCTGTTCGTCGCCGGCCTGATGCTGCGCGAGCTGGTGGAGATCGAATGGAACGAGCTCACCGAGGCCGTGCCGGCCGCGCTGTGTGCGCTGGCGATGCCGTTCACCTACTCGATCGCCAACGGGCTGGCATTCGGCTTCATCGCCTACGCCGTGCTCAAGGCCGGGACCGGCCGCTGGCGAGAGGTGCATGCGGCGGTGTGGCTGGTGGCGGGCCTCTTCGCGCTGCGCTACACGCTGGCCTGAGCGGCGGCGCGCCGGCACCTGGCCGCACCGCGGTCCCGCCGCGCGACCGCATGGGTGGGCGGTCCGGCACCACCCGTGCCTGGCGTCAGGGCATGCCGGGCCGCGTGCCGCCGTCCGGCGCAGCCAGGGCCCGCCCCCGCCCGTAGAACACGCCGAGCATCGGCGAGGCCATCACCGTGGTCACCAGGGCCATGGCGAACAGCACGGTGAACAGCTCCGGGCCGATCAGCCCGGCGTCGAAGCCGACCTTGATGACGATCAGCTCCATCAGCCCGCGGGCGTTCATCAGCGCGCCCACCGCCAGGCTGTCGCGCCAGCCGTGCCCGGCCAGCCGGGCTCCACCGGCGCAACCGATCACCTTCCCCAGCACGGCGGCCACCAGCACCAGCGCGAGCATGCCCCAGCCGGCCCCGGCGAAGGCCTGCGGGGTGGTGTTCTGGCCGGCGAGCGCGAACACCACCGGCATAAGCAGCACGATGGCCACCGGCTCGATCCGCGACGCGAGCGCAGCCAGCAGGCGGTCCTGGCGCGGCAGGCACAGCCCGAACAGGAACGCCCCGAACACCGCGTGCAGCCCGATCCATTCGGCGACCGCCGCACAGCTGCTGACACCGACCATCACCGCCACCAACGCACCCGGCGCCAGCTCGCCTCCCTCCGCCGCGGAACGCAGCAGCCGTGCGAAGACCGGCCGCAGCACGCCGAAGGCAAGGGCCGCCAGCCCCAGCCCGCCGCCGACCGCCAGCCACACGCCACCGGCACCGGTGCCACGCGCCAGCGCCAGCACCGCGGCCAGGAATATCCAGACGCAGGCGTCATCGATCACCGCCGCGCCGAGGGCCAGCCGCCCTGGCGTGCTCCGGGTCAGGCGGCGGTCCTTCAGGATCCTCGCCAGCACCGGGAAGGCGGTGACCGACAGGGCCGCGGCGATGAACAGCGCGAACGGCCA
>JBQGEI010000101.1:0-12802 GCA_052039535.1 Pseudoxanthomonas sp. | reverse complement strand
GGGCGCGGCCGGCTTGCGTGCGGCCCGGGCGGGGATGGCGGCCTTCACCGCCCTGGATGCCCTGGCGGCGGTGGCGGGTTTGCCGGCCTTGGCGACCTTGGCGGTCTTGGCGGCTTTGGTGGATTTTGCGGATCGGGACGGGCGCTTGGGGGTCATGGAGTGATCTCGTCATAGCCGCGGCCGAGGAACTGGAGCAGGCACCAGCCGTGCCCGAACGGGTCGGCCAGCTGCACAAGGCGGCCCCATGCGGCCTCGCGCACCTGGCCTTCGGCGCGGGCGCCGGCGGCGAGGGCGCGGGCCAGGGCCGCGTCCAGGTCCTGGACGACGACATCCAGGTGGAGGGGAGTCCAGTGTCGCTGGTAGTCACGCCGCGCATCGCCGGCGGCGGTCGAGCCGGCCGGCTTGCGCAGGAGGTAGACCGGGGCCTGCGCGCCGAGCATCTCCACCGCGCCGTCGCCCAAACGGCGCGCGGCCGAGAGCCCGAAGGCCTCGCGATAGAAGGCTTCGGCGCGGTCCAGGTCGTCGACGTCGATGTTGATCAGCAGGTGCATGGCATCGACCTTGCGCGGGCGGCACGCCGCAGCGCGGGTGCGATCAGGCAGTTGCGACGCACGCAGGATACTGCAGCCGGTCGCGGCCGCCTTGAGCTGGGTCAAGCCGTCCGGCGCGTGCCGGGCCGCGACTCCGGTCAGGCCGGCCAGGCCGCCTGGGGCGGCCGGCCCCGGCGGGTCAGATCCCGCGGGCCAGGCGCTCGGCCAGCCCGGTGTAGCTGGCCGGGGTCAGCGCCGCCAGACGGGTGCGGGCATCCTCCGGCAGGTCCAGCGAGGCGATAAAGCCGCGCATGGACTCGGCGGTGATGCCCTGGCCACGGGTCAGGGCCTTGAGCTGCTCGTACGGGTTGGGCAGGCCGTGGCGGCGCATCACCGTCTGCACCGCTTCGGCCAGGACTTCCCAGGCGGCGTCCAGGTCGGCGTCCAGGCGCTGCGGGTTCACTTCCAGCTTGCCCAGGCCCTTGGCCAGCGAGTCCAGGCCCACCAGGGTGTGGCCGAACGCGGTGCCCAGGGCGCGCAGCACGGTGGAGTCGGTGAGGTCGCGCTGCCAGCGGCTGATCGGCAGCTTGGCCGAGAAGTGCTCGAACAGGGCGTTGGCGATGCCGAAGTTGCCCTCGGCGTTCTCGAAGTCGATCGGGTTGACCTTGTGCGGCATGGTCGAGGACCCGATCTCGCCTTCCTTGAGCTTCTGCTTGAAGTAGCCCAGCGAGATGTAGCCCCAGATGTCGCGGGCCAGGTCGACCAGCACGGTGTTGGCGCGGCGCACGGCGTCGCCCAGCTCGGCGACGTTGTCATGCGGCTCGATCTGGGTGGTGTAGGGGTTGAACGGCAGGCCCAGGGACTCGACGAAGCGCTGCGCGAACGCCGGCCAGTCCACGTCCGGGTAGCTGACCGCGTGGGCGTTGTAGTTGCCGACCGCGCCGTTGATCTTGCCGGTCAGCTCGACCGCGGCGATCTGCCTGCGCTGGCGCTCCAGGCGGGCGACGACGTTGGCGATTTCCTTGCCCAGGGTGGTGGGCGAGGCGGTCTGGCCGTGCGTGCGCGACAGCATCGGCTGCGCGGCCTGTGCATGGGCCAGCTGGCGCAGCAAGGCGGTGACGTTGTCCAGGGTCGGCAGCAGCACCTGGTCGCGGGCCTGGCGCAGCATCAGCGCGTAGGACAGGTTGTTGATGTCCTCGCTGGTGCAGGCGAAATGCACGAACTCCAGCGCCGGGCCCAGCTCGGCGTCGTCGCGCAGCTGTTCCTTGATGAAGTACTCCACGGCCTTGACGTCGTGGTTGGTGGTGCGCTCGATCTCCTTGACCCGGGCCGCATGCGCCACCGAAAAACCGTCGGCCAGCGCCTGCAGCCGCCGGCGGGCGCCATCGGAGAAGGCCGGCAGTTCGGCGATGCCCGGTTCTTCGGCCAGCGCCAGCAGCCACTGGATCTCCACCTGCACGCGGGCGTGGATCAGCCCGTACTCGGAAAAGACCGGGCGCAGGGCGTCGACCTTGGAGGCGTAACGGCCGTCGAGCGGGGACAGGGCGAGCAGGGCGGAATCCGACATGGGCGGCGGGCTGGCATGGGAAACGGAGCCGCATAGTCTAAGCCGTGCCGGCGGGGCGTGCCGGACGCGGTGGGCTCGGAGCGGGGATGAAAGCCCCGGCGGGTGCTGACGCAGGGCGCCGGGGGAGGGGCGGGCGCGCCGACGCGGGCGCCGCGTCGGCAGCTTCGCTCCTGGTTTCCCTCTGCGGCCTGGAGAAGGCGCCTGCGGCGGCCCGGGCCGTGCCGACGGCACCTTGCCTCGGCGGCGGTATCCTCGGTCGCATTCCATCCGCACTGGAGACGGCCATGAGTCCAACCCCCGCACGCTCCCGCGCCAAGGCGTCCCCGAAGCGCCCGGGCGCGACAGCGCCGGCCGGGCGCACGCGCGTCGAGCACGACAGCATGGGCGAACTGCAGGTCCCTGCCGACGCCCTGTGGGGCGCGCAGACCCAGCGTGCGGTGCAGAACTTCCCGGTTTCCGGCCGGCCGATGCCGCGCGGCTTCATCCGCGCACTGGGACTGGTGAAGGCCGCCGCCGCGGAGGTCAATGCCGGCCTGGGCCTGCTGCCGAAGAACGTGGCCGGCGCGATCCGCGCCGCGGCGCTCGAGGTGGCCGAAGGCCGGCATGACGCCCATTTCCCGGTGGACATCTACCAGACCGGCTCGGGCACCTCGTCCAACATGAATGCCAACGAGGTGATCGCGAACCTGGCCAATGCCTCGGGCAAGGCCGGCCGCCGCGCGGTACATCCCAATGACCACGTCAACCTGGGCCAGAGCTCCAACGACGTGGTGCCCACCGCGATCCGGGTCTCGGCCCAGCTGGCGGTGGTGGAGGACCTGCTGCCGGCGGTCAGGCACCTGCGCCGCACCATCGAAAAGCGCGCACGGGAGCTGCGCCGGGTGGTGAAGACCGGCCGCACCCACCTGATGGACGCCATGCCGCTGAGCTTTGGCCAGGAGTTCGGGGCCTGGGCCTCGCAGCTGGCCTCGGCCGAGGGGCGGCTGCAGGACGCGCTGGTGCGCCTGCGCCGGCTGCCCCTGGGCGGCACCGCGATCGGCAGCGGCATCAATGCCGACCCGCGCTTCGGCGCACGCGCCGCCAAGGCCCTGTCGGCTTTGTCGGGCGCGAGGTTCGACAGCGCCGAGGACAAGTTCGAGGGCCTGGCCGCGCAGGATGATGCAGTGGAACTGTCCGGCCAGCTCAATGCCCTGGCGGTGGCCCTGGTCAAGATCGCCAACGACCTGCGCTGGATGAACTCCGGCCCGCTGGCCGGACTCGGCGAGATCGAGCTGCCGGCGCTGCAGCCGGGCAGTTCGATCATGCCCGGCAAGGTCAACCCGGTGGTGCCGGAGGCGGTGGTGATGGCCTGTGCCCAGGTGGTCGGCCACCACACCGCGATCACCTTTGCCGGGCAAAGCGGCAACTTCCAGCTCAACGTGACCCTGCCGCTGATCGCGGCCAACCTGCTGGAGTCGGTCCAGCTGCTGGCCAACGTGTCGCGGCTGCTGGCCGACGACTGCATCGCCGGGCTCAAGGTCCGCCGGGACGTGGTCCGGCAGGCGTTGGACCGCAACCCGATCCTGGTCACCGCGCTCAATCCGGTGATCGGCTACGAGCAGGGTGCGGCGATCGCCAAGCAGGCCTACAGGGAAGGCCGTCCGGTGCTGGACGTGGCGATGGAGGTCACCGGCATGTCGCGCCGGGAGCTGGAGCCGCTGCTGGATCCGGCGATGCTGGCGCGCGGCGGGATCCATGGCCGGCCGGGAGCCGGCGGCGGGTAGCCCTGCGGGCAGCTGCCAGCCTCCGCTGCGGGCCCGCCGCCCTCCCAATGCAGGACAAAAAAAGGCCGCGCCCCGCGCGGCCATGGAAAGCCGCCGCGCTACGGCCGCGACGGCGGGGACTGCCGTTACCGGGCCGGGTCGCGGGCCGCCGCATCCGCTTCGGCGGCCGCGTCCGTTGCCGTGCCCGTGCCTGCCGCGGTGTCCGGGTCCGCGGCCGTGTCGGCCGGGGGCGTGGTGATCTCGAAGCCACCGGGGTGGCCTTCGGTACCGCACTTCTCCACGTCATTCTGGTCCAGCGTGGCGTAGGGCACGAACTCGGGCAGGGCCGCGGCCAGCGCGTCCTGTGCCTGGCGCAGTTCCGGCAGGCGCGCGCAGATGGTCTGCTGCGCCTCGCGCTCGATCTGCTTGCCCTCGGCCTCCATCTGCTTCTCGAACTCGTCGGTCGAGCCGCTGAAGGCGGCCTTCAGCGCGCCCTGGGCGGCCTGGACGCCCAGGTTGGCGCCGCGCACGCCGATGGCCATGCCGGCCTTGGCCACCTCGATGATGCGCGCCCGGTAGGCCAGCAGCAGTTCACGCTGGCGGGCGTCCACCGCCACCGCCTTGCCCTCGATCAGCAGGTCGCCCTTGGGGGTGATCTCGGCGCGGGGGAGGTGCTCGGTCGACTCGCCCCACCGGAAGCCGTTGTTGTGCTTGCCGCCGACGGTGATGTTCCCGGCTTCCAGCTGCTTGGCGGCGCGCCCGATCGCGGCCTGGACCCCGCGGGTCACCAGCGAATCGGACGGCGCCGTGGCCGGATCGGCGCCGGCAGGTGGCGGCGCGTCCCGGCCACAGCCGGAGAGCGGCACCAGCAGGGCGAGGGAGAGGCCAAGGGCGAGGGTGTGCAGTCGCATCGGAGTGTCCTCAGAGGCCGGCGAATTCACGCCGGAGGTCGGTTTCGCAGGCGTGGACTTCGTCCTCGCGCAGCGTGGCCCAGGGCTGGAACGCCGGCAGCGTGGCCGCCAGCGCCTGCTGCGCGTCCAGCAGCGCCGGCAACCCGCCGCACAGCTGGACGATGCCCGGTTCCAGGGTGGTGCGCAGGGTGCGCTGCAGCTGCCGTTCGAGCCGGCCGGTCATCGCGCTGGCCAGCAGGCTGAAGAGGCCGCGGTCGACCGAAGCCAGGGCGACCTCCGCGGCCTGCTCGCCGATGCCGATCCCGGCGACCGCCAGGGCGATCACCTGCGCCCGGTAGTCGAGCAGCAGCCGGCGCTGATGTGCGTCGATCGCCACAGCGTGCCCGTCCACCAGGAAGTCGCCTGCCGGGGTGATCTCGGCCCGCGACCGCGGCCCGTCCTTGCCGCGCGGCCGATGGTTGCCCAGGTGCAGGCTGTCGCCCAGTTCGAGGTTGCCGGTTTCCAGGCGGGTCCGCGCCGTGGCCAGCTCGCGCCGGACCTCCTCGCGCGCCTGGACAAGGCTGGCGGACAGTTCGTCCGACGGGGGCGGGGTGGGGGCCGCAAGTGCGCTCAGCGGGAGCAGGGTCGCCAGCAGCAGTGCGCTGACGCGGCGGCGGGGCAGGGAGGAGGTGTCCATGTCAGCCCCCGTCACTTGCGGGTGGGCAGGTCGAGGCGGGCCACGTCGCGGTGGCGCGCCTGGCCGCTGCCGATGCTGCGGACCTGCAGGGCCGCGGCGCCGTGCACGGTCAGGTCGCCGGAGCCGATGCTGCCGGCCTCGACGGTGCCGCCCACGCGCTCCAGCGCCGCATCGCCGGAGCCGATCGAGCCGATCGCCACGTTGCCGCCTGCACCGGCCAGGGCGAGGTCGCCGGAACCGATGCTCCCGACCTCCACGTCGCCGGCGATGTCGCGTGCGTCCAGGTCGCCGGAGCCGATCGACAGCACCTTCAGGGCGCCGGCGCCGGACACTTCGACGTCGCCGGAACCGACCGTGGCGGTGACCACGCCGCGCACGTTGCGCAGGGTCGCCTCGCCGGACCCGACATCGGCGCTGGCGCGGGCGCCGCCCTCGAGCACCGCGTCGCCCGAGCCGACCACCAGCTGCACCAGGACGTGTTCCGGGACGGTGCCGCGCAGCGCCAGCGAGGCCCGGTTGTCACCGAACAGGCTGGCGAGGCCCGCCGACGCCTCGCGGCGCAGTCGCACCACCAGGGTGTCGCCCTCCCGGGACTGGGTCACGGTCAGGTCCTGCAGCCAGCCGGGCTTGCCGGCGCAGGCGCGGCCTTCCAGGGAGTGGCTGCCACCATTGGCGGCGCGCAGGTGCAGCGTGTGCTGGTTCACCTCCACACGCACCACCCGGACACCTTCGGTGTCGAGCTGGAGCGCGCGCGGCGCGGCGTGGGGGCAGCTGTCATCGGCCATGGCCAGCGGCGAGGCGGCCAGCAGCAGCGGAAGGATGATCAGGCGGGACATGTGCAGGCTCCTTCGGGACGGCGGGGGCGCGCCGGTCAGGCCTCGTCGCGCCAGCGGCGCAGCTGGATGGCCAGGGCGATGAACACCGCGCCGATGGCGGCACCGATCCACAGGTCCCAGCTGGCGTACAGGCCCCAGTTGCTGGTCTGGTCGAGCACCGCGGCCACCACCTCGCCCGGGTCGTTGATCGAGCCCTGTTCGAAGCGCTCCTCCAGCCCGTTGATGCTCCAGGTGCCCGGGACCACGCTCAGCAGCCCGCGGTAGACCGCCACGTACCAGATCATGCCGTACGGCAGGCTGATGCCGGGGATGGCGCCAAGCACGCTGATCATCACGCAACCGAGCACCGGCACCAGCACCGCCCACAGGAACGGCTTGCTGCGCACGAAGGCCGAGCACATCATCAGCCAGCCCACCGCAGGCAGCATCCACAGCAGGCCCAGCGGCACGGTCAGCAGCATCCGCCAGGCGACGGTGAACGGGTGGGCGTGGGTGAGCAGGGCGGTCGGATGGGGCATGCCGCTGCCGATCATCGCCACCGCGGCGACCAGCCACAGCACCACCCCCACCACCAGGCCCACGACCACCGACAGCAGCGGCGCCAGCAGCAGGGCCCAGGCGGCCTTGGACAGCACGGTCTGGGTGTCGGACACCGGCAGCGACTTCCAGAACAGCGCGCTGCGGTCGCGGCGGTCGTCGTACAGGCTGCCCAGGGCGTAGAAGAACACCACGAACGCCAGCACCACGCCGGTCAGGCTGCAGCCGGCCATCAGCAGGCCGTCGCCGGCCGCGCCGACGCTGGTCAGGTAGCCGGGCACGTCGTCGACCACCTTGGAGGTGTCGACCAGGTTGCGCCGGGCCTGGACCACGCCGGCCACGGCCAGCAGGGTGGACATGAACACGGCGATGCCGCCGGTGATTACCGGGGCCCAGAGGAAACCGCCGCGGTTCTCCCAGTATTCGCGGTGCAGCAGCCAGCGGAAGGTCCGTGTCCAGCGGTTGCCGGTGTTGCTTGCGGCAATGGCGTTCATGCGTAGGTTCCTTTCATCAGGGCGACGAACAGGTCGGCCAGGCCAGGTGCCCGGACCTCGCCGAGCGCGGCGGCGCGTTCGCGGGGCAGGCCGTCGTACAGCAGCACGGTCTTGCCGAAGGGCAGGGTCCGCTCCTCGACCGGGCCCAGGGCGCGGGCTTCGGCCAGGCGGTCGGCGCCCACCAGCACTTCGCTGTAGCGCTCGGCCAGGTGGTCCATCTCGGCCGACAGCACGATCCGGCCGTCCCGGATGAACAGCACGTCGGTCAGGATGTGCTCGATCTCCTCCACCTGGTGGGTGGTGACCACGATGGTCTTGCCCTCGTCGAAATAGTCCTCCAGCAGGCGCTGGTAGAACTGCTTGCGATACAGGATGTCCAGGCCCAGGGTCGGCTCGTCCAGCACCAGCAGGCGGGCATCGATGGCCATGACCAGCGCCAGGTGCAGCTGCACGATCATGCCCTTGGACATCTCGCGCACCCGCAGCTTCGGGTTCAGCTGGGTATTGGCCAGCAGTCGCTCGCACTTGGCCCGGTCGAAGCGCGGATGCACCCCGGCGACGAAATCGATCGCCTCGTGGACCCGCATCCAGCGCGGCAGCACCGCGACGTCGGCGATGAAGCAGACCTCGTTCATCAGCTCGTCGCGCTGGCTGCGCGGGTCCATGCCCAGTACGGTCAGCTGGCCATCGAACCGGGTCAGGCCCAGGATGGCCTTCAGCGCGGTGGTCTTGCCGGCGCCGTTGGGGCCGATCAGGCCCACGATGCGCCCGGCGCCGATGTCGAAATCCGCGCCGGCCACGGCCAGCTTGTGCCGGTAGGCCTTGCGCAGGCCGCGGGCGGAGACCACCGGGGTGGTGGCACGTTCGGAAGTGGTGGCATTCATCTCAGTTCTTCCCCAAGGACTCGAGCAGATCCTGCATTGACAGGCCAAGACGCTGGATGCGCTCGGCGACGGCGGGCCATTCTTCGGTGAGGAAGCGTTCGCGTTCGCTGGTGCGCAGCTTGCGCGAGGCCTCCTCGGTCACGAACATGCCCAGGCCGCGGCGCTTCTCCACCAGCCCCTCGTCCGCCAGCTCCTGGTAGGCCCGGGACACGGTGATCGGGTTGAGCTGGTACTCGGCGGCCACCTGCCGGACCGAGGGCAGGGCATCGCCCGGCTTGAGGACTGCGTCCAGCATCATGGCGATCACGCGCTCCTTCAGTTGGCGGTAGATCGGAGTACCGTCGCTCCATTGGATGTCGCTCATCGATCAGCTCCGTGAGCGCAGCGCGTGCGCGAAGGAGAAATAGGGCATGGCCAGCGAGGCGCGCAGGCGGTGGACGGGCCGTTCGGTTGCGGCTTCCAGCCCGGCTTCGGCGCGCTCCACCGCCGCCTCGCCGAGTTCATAATCACCGCCACGCTCCTGCACGGCCGCCAGCCAGACGAGGCTGGACAGGACCATGGCCACGCCCGACGCGGTGAGCCAGAAGCGACGGCCTGCGTAACTGGTGCGAATCATGGGGTGTCCTGCTTTGGGTGACTGGTGTTGTATTCAACTATAACACCTAAACACGGCATGTCAAACGTATCCCGACCCAACTGATGGCCTATGCGGCGGGCGCCGCGGGAGTTCCGTATGAAGAGTTGCAAGTTCCTGATCGCAATCGCCTTTGTCCTGTCGACGGCGGTGGCGCACGCGGCCGGCCCGGGATTGCTGGACGTCGAATACCGGCCGCTGGCCTCGCGTACGCCCGTCAACCTGGCCGAACGGCACGCCGGCAAGGTGCTGCTGGTGGTCAATACCGCCAGCAAGTGCGGATACACGCCGCAGTACGAGGGCCTGGAAGCGCTGCAGCGCCGCTACGCCGGCCGCGGCTTCGCGGTGCTGGGCTTTCCCTCCAACGACTTCCGTGGCCAGGAGCCCGGGGACGAGGCACAGATCCAGGAGTTCTGCACGCTGACCTATGGCGTGAAGTTCCCCATGTACGAGAAGGTGCAGGTGACCGGCGACGACGCCACGCCGCTGTACCGGCGCCTGGCCCGGGAAAGCGGGGTCCAGCCGGGCTGGAATTTCCACAAGTACCTGGTCTCGCGGGACGGACGGGTGGTCGGCAACTGGCCCAGCAAGGTCGAGCCGGGCGACAAGGCGCTGGTCGCGGCCATCGAGCGCGAACTGGCACGCCCGGTGCCGGCCCGGCCGGCGGCTCCCCGGCGCCCGCGCTGACCCGCGCTGCCCCTGCGTGCGACAATGCGCGCGGACCGGCCGTGCGCCGGGAATCGATCCACCTCATTGGAACCGTTACGAATGAACAACCGCATGCGCGGCGCCCTGGCGTCGCTGGTGATCGGAGCGAGCATGATGACCGGCGCTGCGATGGCCCAGGACAAGGCCACGCTGGCCACCGACAAGGACAGGATCAGCTACGCCATCGGCATGGACGTGGCCAATTCGTTCGAGCCACTGGCCCAGAACGTCGACCTGGACGCCATGCAGCGCGCGGTCGCCAATGCCTTTGCCGGCGGCCAGCCGCTGCAGTCCGAGGAACAGGCGCGCGCCACCGACGCGGCCCTGCGTACCGCCCTGGCCGCCCGCGCCGGCGAGCGCGTCCCGGGCATGGCCCCGGGTTCGGAGCCGCCGGCACCGGCGCGCGACCAGGTCGGCCTGCTGGTGGGTGACCGCATGGTCGGACCCTCGCTGGTGCCACTGAAGAACGACATCGACCTGGCGGTGATGATGCAGGCCGTGCGTACCGCCTTCGCCAAGGGCCCGCTGCTGATGACCCAGCAGGAAGCCATGGCCGCGCTGCAGGGCTACATGGGCCGCAAGCAGCAGGCGGCCGGTGAGAAGAACCGCACCGACGGCGCCGCCTTCCTGGCCGAGAACCGCAAGCAGAAGGGCGTGATCACCACCCCGTCCGGCCTGCAGTACATGGTGCTGCGCCAGGG
The DNA here is from genome assembly GCA_052039535.1 of Pseudoxanthomonas sp. Lineage (GTDB taxonomy): Bacteria > Pseudomonadota > Gammaproteobacteria > Xanthomonadales > Xanthomonadaceae > Pseudoxanthomonas. Next base: position 2,582 of record JBQGEI010000101.1, on the reverse strand, counting down.
CAGCGGCGCGCGCCCGACCCCGAGCGACACCGTCCGGGTGAACTACGAGGGCAAGCTGCTCGACGGCACCGTGTTCGACAGCTCCTACGCGCGCGGCCAGCCGGTGGAGTTCCCGCTTGGTGGCGTGATCGCCGGCTGGACCGAGGGCGTGTCGCTGATGCCGGTGGGCGCGAAGTATCGTTTCTGGATCCCGTCGGACCTGGCCTACGGCGCCAATGGCGCTCCGGGCGGCAAGATCGGCCCGGATGCGACCCTGACCTTCGACGTCGAACTGCTGGACATCGCGCGCTGAAGCGGGCGGGTGGCGCCGCGCCGGGCTCCGGCGCGGTCCTGCCAGCCGGACCGCCGCACGCCGCAGGACATGGACACCATGCACCAGGGTCACGATGCGCTTGACCAGCGCCTGGTCGAACTGGAGACGCGGCTCGCGTTCCAGGAGCAGGCGCTCACCGAAATGAGCGAGGCGCTGGCCCAGGCGCGTATGGAGCGTACCCGGACCGATGCACTGCTGCAGGCGGTCCTCGCCGACCTGCGCGGGCTGCGTGGCACGCTCTACGCCGATCCGGGCAGCGAGCCGCCGCCTCCGCACTACTGACCGCCGCCTCTCCGGCGCAGCACCGATCGACGGCCCAGGGGCCGCAAGACTCATGACCGACATCCGCGACCAGCTCCTGAACCTCGGCTTCAAGGCTCCCACGCCCGAGCGCCGTCCGGCGCCGCGCAAGGACGCTGGCGGCAGGCCACGTCCGCCGCAGCCGCCGGCCGCGGCCCGCAAGGGCACCGCTGCGCCCGGACGCGGTCCGCGCCGCGATGACGCCGGCGCCCGCACCGCCGCGCCGCCGCGCCGGAAGGCGGCCAGCGAGATGGACCTGGGCAAGGCGTTCGCGCTGCGTGCCCAGCAGGAGAAGCGCGAACGCATCGAGGCCGAGCAGCGGCGCCAGGAAGAGGCGCGGCTGCGCCGCGAGGCCAAGGCCCGGCTGGAGGAGCTGCTCCAGGGCAAGGCGTTGAACGCGGAGGCGGCCGACATCGCGCGGCATTTCGAATACGGCGGCAAGATCAAGCGGATCTACGTCACCGCCGAGCAGCTGCGCGAGCTCAACGCCGGTGCGCTGGGCGTGATCCAGCTCAATGGCCGCTACCTGCTGGTGGACGCCGCGATGCTCGACCAGGCCCAGGCCGTCTTTCCGCAGGCGGTGGCGCTGCGGGTCGATCCCGACGCCCCGGCCGCGGACGACCCGTACGCCGATCCCCGCTACCAGGTGCCAGACGACCTGGTGTGGTGACCCGGGCCCGGGTGGCCTCGCGCCGGCGGTAACGCGCACCCCTTGGCGCCGCCCGGCGGCGCGTGCTCCTTCGCCTCCCCGGTGCTTGCCGTGCGGGCGCCATGACCGCTAGCCTGCCCGGCCTATGGATACCCCCCTGCGAATCCTCATTCACGGCGCCTCCGGGCGCATGGGCCAGGCATTGCTGCGGCTGGCGGCCGGGGCGCCGGCACGCTGGAAGGTGGCGGCGGCCGTGGCCGGCCGTCCCCCCTCGCAACGGGTGATCGACGGGGTGCCGCATTTCGGCGCGGCCGAGCTTGGCGGCGCACCGGATTTCGACGTGGCGATCGATTTCAGCCTGCCCCAGGGGTTCGATCCGCTGCTGGCGCAGTGCGTGCAGCGCAGGCGGCCGCTGGTGTCCGGCACGACCGGCCTGTCGCCGGCGCAGCGCCAGGCGTTGCAGGACGCCGCAGGCACGATCCCGCTGCTGTGGGCGTCCAACTTCAGCGTGGGCGTGGCCGTGCTCGATGCGCTGGTCGAGCAGGCCGCGCGCGCGCTGGAAGGCTGGGACTGCGACATCGTCGAGTCGCACCACGTGCACAAGCAGGACGCGCCTTCCGGCACCGCGCTCACCCTGGGGGAGTCGGCCGCGCGCGGCGGCGCCCAGGCCCGCTATGCCAGCCTCCGGGCGGGCGACATCGTCGGCGAACACCTGGTCCAGTTCGCGGGGCAGGGCGAGCGCATCGAACTGGTTCATCGTGCAACCAATCGCGACATCTTCGCCCGCGGGGCGTTGCAGGCGGCCAGCGCGCTGGCCGCCCGGCCTGCGGGCCTGTACAGCATGCGCGGGCTGCTGTTCGGCCAGGACTGAGCCGCCGCGCCGTCGCGCGTACCCGGTACGCATCCGGCGTTTCCTTTTGGGGGCTTCGCCGGTACAATTCCCGCTCGCCTGTTACCCCACGCCCGGACCGGAGAAATGCCCGTCCGCGGTTTTTTGCAGCCTGCCGTCCACGCGGCGGGCCGGCGACAGGGCTCCTCCACCTGCAAGGCGAACGACGTGACCCAACCCGCAATCCTCGTCCTCGAAGACGGCACCGTGTTCGAGGGCGAATCCGTAGGCGCCAGTGGCCTGGCCGTCGGCGAAGTGGTGTTCAACACCGCCATGACCGGCTACCAGGAGATCGTCACCGATCCCTCCTATGCGCGCCAGCTGGTCACCCTGACCTACCCGCACATCGGCAACACCGGCTGCACCGGCCAGGACGACGAGGCCGGCAAGGTCTGGTCCGCCGGCCTGATCGTGCGCGACGTGCCGCGCCG
>JBQGEI010000100.1:0-3057 GCA_052039535.1 Pseudoxanthomonas sp. | reverse complement strand
GCGTTGGCGATCTCGCCGTCGGTGGTCAGCAGCAGCAGGCCGGTGGTGTTGATGTCCAGGCGGCCGATGGCGATCCAGCGCGCGCCCTTCAGGCGCGGCAGCGAATCGAACACGGTCGGGCGGCCCTCGGGGTCCTCGCGCGTGGTGACCTCGCCTTCGGGCTTGTTGTAGACCAGCACGCGCGCCGGCTCGGTCAGGGCAGAGGCGACGAAGGCCTTGCCGTCCAGCTCGACGCGGTCGCCGCTGCGCACGCTCTGGCCGATCTGGGCGACCTCGCCGTTGACCTTGACCAGGCCGTCGGCGATGCGCTGTTCCAGCGCGCGGCGGGAGCCGAGCCCGGCCTGGGCAAGCACCTTGTGCAGGCGCTCCTCGACCTTGGCGGCGGGGGCGGTGGCGGCATCGTCGCTGCGCTTGAGCGAAAGCTTGCCGAGGGTCTTGCGTGGGGTTGGATCAGTCATGGGTCTTGCTCCGGCCGTCGGTATCGTCCGCGGCCTGGGTTGCGGGACCGGACGCCTGCTCGGCGTCCGGGAAGTCGGTGTCACCGGCGGAGGCCGGTTCGCCCTGTGCCGTGCTGGCGGGGGCGGAGGTTGCGGGCTGGCCATCGGGTTGGCCATCGGGCCGCCCGTCCGGATCGGCGGCGCCGTCCGGGGACGCGGCCTGTGCGGAGGCGATGCCGGCGACCGCCGGGGCCGCGTCCGGATCCAGCGGCAGCTGCGGTTCCAGCTCGCCGATGTCCTTCAGTTCGGACAATGGCGGCAGCTCGTCCAGCCGCTTGAGTCCGAAGTAGTCCAGGAACAGGCGGGTGGTGCCGTACAGGGCCGGGCGGCCCGGCACGTCGCGGTGGCCCACCACGCGGATCCACTCGCGTTCCTCCAGCGCCTGGATGATGCTGCTGCTCACCGCTACGCCTCGCACCTGCTCGATCTCGCCGCGCGTGATCGGCTGGCGGTAGGCGATCAGCGCCAGGGTCTCCAGGGTGGCGCGGGTGTAGCGGGTCTTGCGTTCGGTCCACAGCCGCGCGACCCAGGGATGGATGTCGGCCTTGATCTGGTAGCGGAACCCGGACGCCACCTCGACCAGTTCCACGCCGCGGTCGGCGCAGGCCTGGCGCAGTTGCTCGAGGGCCGCCTCCACGCTGCCGGGCGGCGCCGGCTCGTCCTCGGGGAACAGCCCGTGCAGCTGCGCCAGCGGCAGCGGCTGGTTGGCCGCCAGCAGGGCAGCCTCGACGATGCGGTTGATCAGCGCCTGGTCCATGGATCTCGCAGGGTGGGTGGCAGGGAAGGGGCCGGACTCATTCCAGCGCCGGGTCGGCGTCGGAACCGCCCTCGTCGAACTCGCTGTGGAACTGCAGCGGCGCGTTGGTGTTGCCGACCGCCAGTGACTTGACGTGGATCGGCGCCAGCGGGGCGTCCTGGACGATGTCCAGCAGCTGTTCCTTGGCCAGCTCCAGCAGCGACAGGAAGGTCACCAGGACGCCCAGGCGGCCTTCCTCGGCGGTGAACAGCGACTCGAACCGGTGGAAGCGCCCGTCCTCCAGCCGCTGCAGCACCTCGCCCATGCGCTGGCGCACGCTCAGCGCGTCGCGGCGGATGGCGTGGCCGCTGAACAGCTCGGCCCGGCGCAGCACGTCGTGCAGCGCCATCAGCATCTCGCGCAGGTCCACCGGCGGCGGCAGGCGGATGGCCTGGCGGTCCGGCACGTGCGCCTGCACCGGCAGGGTGTCGCGCTCCATGCGGGGCAGGGCGTCGATGTCCTCGGCCGCCTGCTTGAAGCGCTCGTATTCCTGCAGCCTGCGCACCAGCTCGGCGCGCGGATCGGCCTCGTCGCCGGCCTCGGCCACCGGCCGCGGCAGCAGCATCCGCGACTTCACCTCGGCCAGGATCGCGGCCATCACCAGGTACTCGGCCGCCAGCTCGAACCGCAGGTCCTGCATCACGTTGATGTAGTCCACGTACTGGCGGGTGATCTCGGCCACCGGGATGTCGAGGATGTCCAGGTTCTGGCGGCGGATCAGGTAAAGGAGCAGGTCCAGCGGGCCTTCGAAGGCATCGAGGATGACTTCCAGTGCGTCCGGCGGGATGTAGAGGTCCTGCGGGATCTGCAGCAGCGGCTGCCCGTGCACCATCGCCAGCGGCATCTCCTGCTGCTGGGGTGCTGACGGCGGCGGCGTTTGCACGGTCGCGTCTTGCGCGGGTTGGGAACTCATCTGCTCGAAAAAGCCATGCCCGGTGTAGCGGCGCACGCAGCGCGCCGGGGATGCCGGGCGTGGTGCCACCTGCGGATGGCGGACGTCGCCGGGAACCGGGACGGGCGCCGATACAAGCACATCAATACAGGCCCGGGCGTCGCGCGTCAGGCGGCGGCCAGATGCCGGGGGAGGTCGTCTGCGTGTGGCGGTACGCGGTCAGCGGATCGGTCGTCGGACGGCGGGCGCGGGGCGGGAGGCCGCGCCCGGATTCCCCTGTCGGGCGTTGAGCCCCTGCAGTTTGAAGCCGACGGGCCGCTGGTTCACGGCCGCATGTGGTGCCAAGGGTAAGCGCTGGCCGCCGGGCTGTCCAGCGGCCGCCCGCGATGGCGGCCGGGCCCGCGCTTACAATCGGCGGCCCCCACCCGACGGAGCGCCCATGTGGTACGTGATCGAAGGACATGATGCCGAAGGCGCGCTGCCGCGCCGGCGCGAGGCCAGGCCGGCGCACCTGGCGCGGCTGCAGGCCCTGCGGGACGCCGGGCGCCTGCTGGTAGCCGGCCCGTGTCCGGCGATCGATGCCGTCGACCCGGGACCGGCGGGCTTCAGCGGCAGCGTGGTGATCGCCGCGTTCGACTCGCTGGCCGATGCGCGGGCCTGGGCCGATGCCGATCCCTACGTCGCCGCAGGCGTCTACGCGCGTACCGACGTGCGGCCGTTCGTGCGCGTCCTGGGCTGACAGGCCGCGCCGGGTGGACGCGCGCGGTGGCTTGGCGCCTCCGCTGGAACCGATTACATTCGGCGTTGCGCGGCCCGGAAGGGGCCAGGAGGCGATCAATGGAGCGTCAGGCGGTCACGATCCGTGACGTCGC
>JBQGEI010000099.1:0-6677 GCA_052039535.1 Pseudoxanthomonas sp. | reverse complement strand
CCGCGAGCTGCCGCTGGAGTGGAGCCGCTTCCGCGAGGTGGTGGCCAGGCGCTGCCGCAAGGCCGGCACCACCCCGGAGTTCCATGCCAGCGGCGAACGCTTCGTCAAGGACCTGCTGCACCGCCTGCGCGCCGCCTCCGGCACCGGGGTGGACTTCAACGCCTACCGCAAGGCCTTCCAGAACGCGCTGAACCTGCAGCGCGTGGAAGACGTGGACCTGTTCGTGCGCACGCTGGTGGCCGAGGACCGGCCCACCGACATCGCCCGCTTCAAGGCATTGCTGGACAGCTTCCGCCAGATCAAGGAGCGGATCGAGCAGCTGGAACGCCGCATCGCCGAGGCCGAGGCGGTGGACGCGCAGTACGGCAAGGTCGCCGCGCAGGCGGTACGCGCCGCCTCCTACCGCGCGCTGGCCGCCGAGTACGCGCGCGACCTGCTCGGCGAGCAGGTCGAGCAGGCGCAGTCCGATTGCGATGCCGGCCGCGAGGAACTGGCCGCCGCCGGCCTGGCCCTGGAGCAGGCGCGCGCCGAGCGGCGCAGCCTGCAGGAAGAATACGAGCGCGTTCGCGAGCAGCTGCAGGGCAGCAGCGCGTACGGCGAGCAGGCCTCGTTCCGCGAGCTCGCCACCCGCGACCGCGAACAGCTGCAGCGGCTGCAGTCGGACCTGCAGCGCCGCCTCGAGCAGCTGCGCGAGCCGCTGCAGGAACTGGCCGCATTGCAGCTGCCAGGCGTGGACGAGGTCGGGCTGGGCAAGGCGCTGGCGCCGCTGGAGGAACTGCATGCCGAAGTCGCCGCCACCGCACAGGGCGATGGCGAGGGCCCCGCACCGGATGCCTTCCATGCGCGCCTGAAGCAGGCGCTGGCCGCGGCCGCGCCGGTGCAGGCCACGGTGGCGGCCTGGGCGCGGCAGTCGCACGAGGCCTGGCAGCTGGCGCGCGCGCGCCGCGACGCGCTGCGTGGCAACCAGCAGCGCGTGGATGCCGGCCAGGCCAACCTGCGCGACGAGGTCATGCGCCTGGTCAACCATCTGCGCGAGGCAGGGATCGAGGCGCAGCCGGTGTGCGACCTGGTGCGCGTGACCGACCAGCGCTGGCAGCCGGCGATCGAGGCCTACCTGCGCAGCCATGTCGAGGCGCTGCTGGTGCCGGCCGGACGCGAGGAGGACGCGGTGCGCGTCTACCGCTCGCTGCAGGGCGCCCGCGCCGTCTACGGGGTCAAGCTGGCCCTGCCCAGCCAGACCCGCAGCCAGCGCCCGGAGCGCATGGCCGGGGACAGCGTCGCCGCCCTGATCGAAGGCGACAACGCCGATGCGGTGGCCTACCTGCGCCGCCAGCTCGGCGACCTGCGCTGCGTGGAGACCGAGGCCGAGGTGGTGCGCAGCCGCCAGGGCCTGACCCGCGATGGCCTGGTAGCCAAGGGCGGTGGCATCGAGCGGCGTCGCCTGCCGGGCAGCGGTGAACTGAAGATCGGGGTGGCCCAGGATGGCGAGCGCCTGCGCCTGCTGCGCGCCGAGCTGGAGAACGCCGAGCGCGAGCTGCGCCAGTGCGAGCCGGAAGCGCGCCGGGCCGAGGCACTGCGCCAGAAGCTGGTGCGCCTGGAGGGCGAGGACGTGGCCCGCGGCATGCACGATCTGCTGCTGCAGTACCGCCAGGTGCTGGCGCGCTACCAGGCGCTCGAGCGCGACCATGCCGAGGCGGTGGATCCGGACCTGCTGCGCCTGGGCGAGCGCGCCACGGCGCTCAAGTCGCAGGTGCACACCGCCGAGTCCACGATCGAGTCGCTGGTGCGCGCCGAGGCCCTGGCCCAGGGCGACCTGGAGCGCCGCCAGGCGCTGCTGCGCGCGCTGCAGGCACAGGAGGAAATCGTCGCCCGGAATGCGGTGGAGGCCTTCCGCGATCCGCATGTCGACCCGAACCGGGTGGAGCAGCTGCGCGGGGAGCTGGAGCAGAAGGGCACCGGCCTGGAGGAGGCGCGCAACCTGTGCGAGCGCCGCGCCCAGGACAACGACCGCCAGCTGGCCTCGCTGCTGCCGGAGGCCTGGAGCCAGCTGCAGCGCTATGCCGGCAGCCACGGACTGGACCTGGACTTCGCCGCCGACGCCTGGAAGCCCGCGCGGGCGCTGATGCAGCGTGAGCTGGTGCAGCTGCGCGAGACCGAGCTGGTGAACTACCGTGCCGAGGCCGATCGCGCCTACCAGACCGCGGTGGAGACGTTCCGCTCCAACGTCGCCAACACCCTGCACGACAACTTCGTGCGGCTGAAGGCGCAGATCGACGCGCTCAACCGCACCCTGCGCAACAGTCCGGCGTTCTCCAACAACGAGCGCTACCGCTTCCACTACGAGGTGGTGGCCGAGTACCGCGACCTGCACCGCTTCATCCAGAAGGTGGCCGACGTGGGCGCCGAGGACACCCTGTTCGGCACCGCCGGAGAGGTTCCCGAAGCGTTCCGCCAGCTGATCGAGGACAGCACCGCGGCAAAGCTCGCCGCCTCGCCGCTGGACGACTACCGCCGCTTCTTCCACTTCGGCGTGGAGATCCGCCAGGACGACCGCGTGGTCGGCACCCTGAGCGAGCGCATGCGTTCGGGCTCCGGTGGCGAGCACCGCGCGCCGCTGTACGTGATCGCAGGTGCGGCGCTGGCGGCGGCCTACGGCAAGAGCGAAGCGCATCCGGGCGGGCTGGGGGTGATCCTGCTGGACGAGTTCGGCGACAAGATCGACGCCCAGAACGCCCGCGCCACGACCAACTACCTGCGCTCGCTGGGTCTGCAGCTGGTGCTGGCCGCCCCGGACACCGCGCAAGGCACGCTGTCGGGCGTGCTGGACAGCTACATCGAGCTGTTCCGCGACGGCGAGCTGCTGCAGGCCGAGCGGATCGAGGTCAAGGAGGCGGCGCGCGAGCTGCTGCTGTCCGACCAGTTCGACCTGCACCCGGAACTGCTGGCCGAGGAACTGGAACGGCTGGCGCGGGAGACCGGCACGGCCTGATCGGCACCGGTCGCCGCCCACGTGCAGGCGGCGGCCGGATTGCCGGTTCAGGGGCGCAGGCCGGGGCGCGGCTAGAATCAGGCTTTCCCGCATCGTTGACCGCCATGTCGCAACGCGAGTGGGTGGCCGCCGCCATCCGCAAGATCGAGGCCGACTTCAACCGCTCGGCCGATACCCACCTGATCCCGGTGCCGCTGCCCGGCTATCCGGACATCGAGGTCTACCTCAAGGACGAATCCAGCCACCCCACCGGCAGCCTCAAGCACCGGCTGGCGCGCTCGCTGTTCCTGTATTCGCTGGCCAATGGCTGGCTGCACGCCGGCAGCACGGTGGTGGAGGCCTCCAGCGGCTCGACCGCGGTGTCCGAGGCCTATTTCGCGCGCCTGCTCGGCCTGCCGTTCATCGCGGTGATCCCGCGCTCGACCTCGCCGGAGAAGATCGCCGCGATCGAGTTCCACGGCGGCCGCTGCCACCTGGTCGAAAGCGCCTGCTCGCTCAACGCGGAGTCGCTGCGGGTGGCCCGCGAAACCGGCGGCCACTTCATGGACCAGTTCACCTACGCCGAGCGGGCGACCGACTGGCGCGCCAACAACAACATCGCCGAGTCCATCTTCAAGCAGATGGCCGAGGAGCCGCATCCGGTGCCGGCATGGATCGTGTGCGGCCCGGGCACCGGCGGCACCAGCGCCACCCTGGGCCGCTACGTGCGCTACCGTCGCCACGACACCCGGGTGCTGTGCGCGGACCCGGAGAACTCGGTGTTCTTCGACTACTACCGCGGCGCGCGGGATGGAAAGCCGGACACGACGCTGGCGCTGTCCGGCGGCTCGCGCATCGAGGGCATCGGACGTCCGCGGGTGGAGCCGAGCTTCATCGCCGCCTGCGTCGACGCCATGGTCAAGGTGCCCGACGCGCTGAGCCTGGCCGCCATGCGCCATGTCAGCGCGGTGCTGGGCCGGCGGGTCGGCGGCTCCACCGGCACCAACCTCGTCGGCGTACTGCGCGCGGCCCAGGCCATGCACCAGGCGGGGCAGGGCGGCTCGATCGTCGCGATCCTGTGCGACTCCGGCGAGCGTTATGCCCACAGCTACTACCACCCGGACTGGTACGCGGCCAACGGCATCGAGGTCGAGCCGGCCGACCGGACCATCGCCGCAGCGATGGGCGGTGCACCGCTGCCGCCGCTGGAAACCTGCGGGGAGATCTGAGTCGACACGCACCGGCTGCCTTCGGGAGGCGCCGCGCCACGGCGCACATGCCGGGACCGTTCGGGGCGCGCGTCCGTGCGCGCCGCTGCGGCCGGCCGGCGGGGGCACACCCCTGCGGACGGCGCCTTCCGGCCGGCACCGGTTGCTTGACCGGCAGGCGCGCGGGGGCGCGCGACCTGACCGGGCGGCGACACCTTCGGCTACAGGCTCCACCCGCTTCGGGATGCATCCCCCGTCACGCTCTGCGGCGGCGCGTCCTGCCAGCGTCCACGCAGGTCCGTGCGCGTGCAGCGCAGGGTGGCACGGCACGCGGATGGCCTCTCCCGAGGCGGGCGACCGGTTGATTTTCCGGTGACCGGGATGCATCTAGGAGGGGACCTTCCCCATCGCCGAGCCCCCGATGTCCCCTGCCAACCCGCTGCTGGATTTCTCCGGCCTGCCGCGTTTCGCCGAGATCCGGCCCGAACATGTCGGCCCGGCCATCGACACCCTGCTGGGCCAGGCCGAAGCCGCGGTGAAGCAGGCCGAGGCCGTCAGCCCGGTCACCTGGGACAGCTTCGCCACCCCGTTGGAGGACGCCACCGAGCGCCTGTGGCGCGCCTGGGGCCAGGTCTCGCACCTGCAGGCGGTGGTGAACACGCCCGAGCTGCGCGAGGCCTACAACGCCAACCTGCCCAGGGTCACGCGCTTCAGTGCGTCGCTGGGCCAGAACCTGGCCCTGTACTCGCAGTACAAGGCGCTGGCGCAGTCGCCGGAATACGCCGGCTACGACCCGGTGCGGCGCAAGGTGGTCGACAACGCCCTGCGTGATTTCCGCCTCGGCGGTGCCGAGCTGGACGAGGCCGCCAAGCAGCGCTTCGCCGCGATCCAGGAGGAACTGGCCGCGCTGTCGGCGAAGTTCTCGCAGAACGTGCTCGACGCCACCGACGCCTTCGCCCTGTACGTCGAAGACCCATCGCGCCTGGCCGGCCTGCCCGCCGAGGTGGTGGCCGCCGCGCGCGCTGGCGCGGAAAAGGACGGCAGGCCGGGCTGGAAGCTGACCCTGCAGATGCCGTGCTACCTGCCGGTGCAGACCTACGCCGAGGACCGCAGCCTGCGCGAGGCGCTGTACCGCGCCAACGGCCTGCGCGCCTCCGAGGCCGGCCCGGCGGAACTGGACAACAGCGGCAACATCGACCGCATCGTCGCCCTGCGCGGCGAGCTGGCCGCGCTGCTGGGCTTCGCCAGTTACGCCGAGTATTCGCTGGCGACCAAGATGGCGCAGAGCCCCGACCAGGTGCTGGACTTCCTGCGCGGCCTGGCCGGCCGCGCGCTGCCGTTCGCACGCCGTGACCGCGCGGAACTGGAAGCCTTCGCCCGCGACGGGCTGGGCCTGGACGACCTGCAGCCCTGGGACCTGGCCTGGGCCAGCGAGAAGCTCAAGCAGGCGCGCTACAGCTATTCCGAGCAGGAGGTGAAGCAGTACTTCACCGAGCCGAAGGTGCTGGCCGGGCTGTTCGACGTGATCGAGTCGCTCTACCAGGTGAAGGTGAAGCCGGACAGCGCGCCGGTGTGGCACGAGGACGTGCGTTTCTACCGGGTCGAGGATGCGCAGGGCCATCTGCTGGGACAGTTCTACCTGGACCCGTACGCGCGCGAGGGCAAGCGCGGCGGCGCCTGGATGGACGATTGCCGCAACCGCCGCGTACGCGCCGGCGGCATGCAGACGCCACTGGTCTACCTGGTCTGCAATTTCGGCAAACCGGTGGCCGGCAAGCCGGCGACCCTGGGCTTCAACGAAGTCACCACCCTGTTCCACGAGATGGGGCACGGCCTGCACCAGCTGCTGACCGCGATCGGCGAGCTGCCGGTGGCCGGCATCAATGGCGTGGAGTGGGACGCGGTGGAGCTGCCCAGCCAGTTCATGGAGAACTTCTGCTGGGAGTGGGAGCGGGTGCAGGCGATGACTGCGCACGTGGACACCGGCGCGCCGTTGCCGCGGGAGCTGTTCGGGAAGATGCTGGCGGCGAAGAACTTCCAGGCCGGCATGTTCACCGTGCGCCAGCTGGAGTTCGCGCTGTTCGACATGGAGCTGCACAGCCGTTTCGATCCGGCGGACGACGCCGTGCTGGACCTGCTCGAGCGGGTGCGTGACGAGGTCGCGGTCAACCGGCCGCCGGCATGGCACCGCTTCCCCCACCAGTTCAGCCACATCTTCGCCGGTGGCTACGCGGCCGGTTACTACAGCTACAAGTGGGCCGAGGTGCTGAGCGCCGACGCCTACGCCGCGTTCGAGGAAACCCCGGACCGGCTGGCCGAAACCGGCGCCCGCTTCCTCTTTGAGATCCTCTCCCGCGGTGGCAGCCGCAGTGCGCTGGAGAACTTCAAGGCCTTCCGCGGCCGCGAACCGAGCCTGGACGCGCTGCTGCGCCATAACGGCATGGCGGCCTGAGCGACCGGCGGCGCGGGGCTGGGCCTGGCGCTGGAGGATTGCGGGCGGC
>JBQGEI010000098.1:0-2683 GCA_052039535.1 Pseudoxanthomonas sp. | reverse complement strand
GGAGTTCTTCGGCGAGGGTGCGGCGGCGCTGACCATCGGCGACCGCGCCACCATCTCCAACATGTGCCCGGAGTACGGCGCCACCGCGGCGATGTTCTTCATCGACGACAACACCCTGGACTACCTGCGCCTGACCGGCCGTGAGGACTCCCAGGTGCAGCTGGTGGAGACCTACGCGAGGACGGCGGGACTGTGGGCGGACGACCTGGCCACCGCGCAGTACGAGCGCGTGCTGGAATTCGACCTGTCCTCGGTGGTGCGCAACCTCGCCGGCCCGTCCAACCCGCACCGCCGCCTGCCGACCACCGCGCTGGCCGAGCGCGGCATCGCCGGCTCCGACCTGCTCGACGCCGCGCGCGCGCAGGAGGCCCAGGGCCTGCTGCCGGATGGCGCGGTGATCATCGCCGCCATCACCAGCTGCACCAACACCTCCAACCCGCGCAACGTGATCGCCGCCGGCCTGCTGGCGCGCAACGCCAACGCGCGCGGCCTGCTGCGCAAGCCGTGGGTGAAGACCTCGCTGGCGCCCGGCTCGCGCGCGGTGCAGCTGTACCTGGAGGAAGCCGGCCTGCTGCCGGAGCTGGAGCAGCTGGGCTTTGGCATCGTCGGCTTCGCCTGCACCACCTGCAACGGCATGAGCGGTGCGCTGGACCCGAAGATCCAGCAGGAGATCGTCGAGCGCGACCTGTATGCCACCGCCGTGCTCAGTGGCAACCGCAACTTCGACGGCCGCATCCACCCGTATGCCAAGCAGGCGTTCCTGGCCAGCCCGCCGCTGGTGATCGCCTACGCCATCGCCGGCACCATCCGCTTCGACATCGAGAAGGACGTGCTGGGCACCGATGCCGAGGGCAATCCGGTCACGCTCAAGGACATCTGGCCTTCGGACGCGGAGATCGACGCGATCGTGAAGGCCAGCGTCAAGCCGGACCATTTCCGCCAGGTCTACGCGCCGATGTTCCAGGTGCGCGTGGAGCACGGCGAGCCGGTCAAGCCGCTGTACGACTGGCGCCCGCAGAGCACCTACATCCGCCGTCCGCCGTACTGGGAAGGCGCGCTGGCCGGCGAGCGCACGCTCACCGGCATGCGCCCGCTGGCGGTGCTGGGCGACAACATCACCACCGACCACCTGTCCCCGTCCAACGCGATCCTGCCCAGCAGTGCCGCCGGCGAGTACCTGGCGAAGATGGGCCTGCCCGAAGAGGACTTCAATTCCTACGCCACCCACCGCGGCGACCACCTCACCGCGCAGCGCGCGACCTTCGCCAACCCCAAGCTGCTCAACGAGATGGTGCGCAACGAGGATGGCAGCGTGCGCCAGGGCTCGCTGGCGCGGCTGGAGCCGGAAGGCGAGGTCTTGCGCATGTGGGAGGTGATCGAGGCCTACATGCAGCGCCGCCAGCCGCTGGTGATCATCGCCGGCGCCGACTATGGCCAGGGCAGCTCCCGCGACTGGGCGGCCAAGGGCGTGCGCCTGGCGGGGGTGGAGGCGATCGTGGCCGAGGGCTTCGAGCGCATCCACCGCACCAACCTGATCGGCATGGGCGTGCTGCCGCTGGAGTTCAAGCCCGGCACCACCCGCCTGAGCCTGGGCATCGACGGCAGCGAGACCTACGACGTGCTCGGCACCCGCGGTCCACGCGCCGAGCTGACCCTGGTCATCCACCGCCGCGACGGCACCGACCTCAACGTGCCGGTGACCTGCCGGCTGGATACGGCCGAGGAGGTGGACATCTACGAGGCCGGCGGCGTGCTGCAGCGTTTCGCCCAGGATTTCCTGGCGGCGTCGAGAATGGACTGAACGGTTCGTCGCAAGGGTGTCACCACCCCGACTGGAGCCCGACCATGACCCAGACCCACGCCACCGGAACCGTCCGCCTGCACCGTATCCTGGCCGCGCCGCCGGCCCGGGTGTTCCGTGCCTTCACCGACCCGGACGCGCTCGTACGCTGGCTGCCGCCCTATGGTTTCACCGCGCGCATGCTCGAGTTCGAGGCCGGGGTGGGCTACCGGATGGCCTTCACCAACTTCGGCACCGGCTCCAGCGAGTCGTTCACCGTGCGCTTCGTGGAAGTGGTCGAGAACGAGCTCATCCGCCACACGGACACCTTCGACAATCCCGGCCTGCCGGGTCAGATGCACGTGACCGTGTCGCTGAAGCCCAGCGTCGCCGGCACCGACCTGCAGATCGTGCACGAGGGCGTCCCGGCGGTCATTCCGGTGGACATGTGCCATCTGGGCTGGCGCGATTCACTGGACATGCTGGCGAAGCTGGTCGAGCCGGAGATCCCCGATGGCGGCTGAGACGCTGCGATGACGCCGGGACATGCAGCGCCCCCGCAGGAACACGTGTGGTGGCCCGGGCACGGCAACCGGCTGGTGTTCATCCTGAGGCTGCTGCCTGGGGTGTGGGATGCGATGCTGGCGTCGTTGCGGTACGCCGGGCTTGGTTCGCTGCCGTCGCCGGACTGGCCCCGGGAATGCTGCCACCAGTCGCTCAGCCGCCGCTACGCGGACCCGCCATGGGTCCGACAACGGCTGCTCGCCGCCGGCGACCAGGTGAAGGCACCCGCCTTCGCCCTTGAACTGGACCGTGCACGCGCCGGCCTACACGCCGAGGTCCGCGCCCGCGGCCGCTGCGCTGGACTGGAAAGGCTCATCGATGCGATCGGTGCGGCCCTGG
>JBQGEI010000097.1:0-3094 GCA_052039535.1 Pseudoxanthomonas sp. | reverse complement strand
GATCTGGGTGGTGGACAGGCTGGCGTGGCCCAGCAGCAGCTGCAGTGCGCGCAGGTCGGCGCCGTGGTTGAGCAGATGGGTGGCGAAGCTGTGGCGCAGGCCGTGCGGGGTCACCGTGCGTGGGTCGATCCCGGCGACGGCGGCGTGGCGCTTGATCGCGCGCCAGAAGTCCTGCCGGCTGGGCGCCTTGCGGCCGGGACCCAGGAACAGCGGTACCCCGCCGCTGGCGTCGGCCGCCACCGGGCGGCCGCCGGCCAGCGCCGGGCGTGCCTCGTGCAGGTAACGCTCCAACCAGTGCTGGGACTCCTCGCCCAGCGGCACCAGCCGCTCCTTCGAGCCCTTGCCTCGTACCCGGACGACCCCCTGGCGCAGGTTCACCGCGTTGGCCGGCAGGTCCACCAGTTCGCTCACGCGCAGCCCGGCGGCGTACATCAGCTCGAGCATGGCGCGGTCGCACAGGCCGGCAGGGGTGGACACGTCCGGCGCCGACAGCAGGGCCTCCACCTGGGATTCGGACATCGCCCGCGGCAGCGGACGCGGCAGCCGCGGGGGATCGATCAGCGCGGCCGGGTCGTCTGCACGCACCCCCGACAGCACCAGGTGGGCGTAGAAGGCACGCAGGCAGGCGCGCAGGCGGGCGTTGCTGCGCGGCCCGTAATCCTTGCCGGCGCGCCAGGCCAGGTAGTCGAACAGCGCCTGGCGCGGCGCCTTTTCCAGGCCGCCGCCGGCGCCGTCGCGCCAGCGCGCAAGCAGCTCCAGGTCGCGGCGGTAGGCCTCCAGGGTGGCACGGGCCAGGCCGCGCTCGGCCCAGGTGGCATCGATGAACCGGGCGATGGCGCGGGCATCGGCGTCGCGCAGCGGCGGCAACGCCATGGCCAGCCTGCGGCGCTCGGCCGGGGTGCGCGGCGTCTCGCTCACCGGCGGGTCCGCACGGGTGGTAGGAGGGAACGGAGCCTGCTCATCGGCCACAGGATACGTCGCCGCGCCGCTATCCTTTGCGCCATGCACGCTCCCTTCCCGCACCCGCCCCCTGCCGCCGCGCCTGGACACGCGCCCCGCACCCTGGTGCCGTGGCGCCTGCTGGCGCTGTTCTACGACCTGTGGCCGGTGGTGGCGCTGTGGATGCTGACCGCGGTCCCGTTCGTGCTGGTGGACGTGGCCACCCACGGCGGCGACACCCGCCACAACATCGCACCCTTCAGCCTCATGGCCTGGCTGCTGTGGCTTGCGTGCTGGCTGGTCACCGGGCTCTACGCCACGGTCAGCTGGCGCCGTGGTGGCCAGACCCTGGGCATGCGCCCCTGGCGCCTGAAACTGCACGCGGCCGACGGCAGCGCGCCGTCATGGCGGGCGCTCTGGCTGCGCTACGCGGCCGGGACACTGTCGCTGCTGGCCGCCGGCCTCGGCTTCTGGTGGGCCTGGCTGGACCGGGACCGCCTGGCCTGGCACGACCGCGCCAGCGGCACCCGGCTGGTGCGGCTGCCCAAGCGCCGCAAATGAATCCTCAGCCGGACTTGCGCCGGAACAGGAACCACGAGGTCGCCAGCATCAGCACCGGCGGCAGCGCGTACGCGATGCGGTAGTCGAAGCGGAACGCCCCGGCCAGCCGGCCGAACTGCATCTGCAGCAGCATGAAACCCAGTGCGAACACGATGCCCAGGAACAGCCGCTTGCCCATGCCGCCGCTGCGCAGGCTGCCGAAGGCGAACGGCACCGCCGCCAGGCACAGGGCCAGGACGTTGAGCGGGTAGAACCACCGGCTCCAGTAGGTGTCCTCGTAGTCGCGCGCGTCCAGCCCGTTGCGGCGGCGGTACTCGATGCTGGCCTGCAGGTCGGCGGCGGAGAGATTGCGCGGGCGGGTCACCCCGGCAGCCAGCGCATTGGCGTCCAGATCCGACTCCCAGGCCTGGCTGGCGGCGGTCCGCTCACGGGCGACATCACCCTCGAAGTCGACCCGGCGCACCTGCTCCAGGCGCCAGCCGTCGGCGTCGTGCACCGCCATCCCGGCGCGCGTCAGCGACCGGACCCGGCCGCCCTCGCCGACCTGGTAGAGGCGCACGTCGCGCAGCTCCAGCACCCGCTGGCCGGACTCCATCCGCTCCTGGCCGTCGACCGCATTGAGGAAGGTGTCACCCTCGCGCGCCCACAGGCCCGAATACCGGGCCATGGCGACGTTGTTGCTCCTGGCCGCGAGCTTGAGCTGGTCGGACTGGCGCTGGCCCCACGGCGCCAGGGTCTCGCCGGCCAGCACCATCAACCCGGTCAGCAGCACCAGCGCGGCGGCTACCGAGATGGACAACCGCCGCCGGGACAGGCCCAGCGCGCGCAGCGCGGTCAGTTCCGAGGTCGAGGCCAGCTGGCCCAGGCCCATCAGCGAACCGATCACCGCCGCATAGGGAAAGATCGTGTACGCCCGGCGCGGGACCGAGTACGCCACCACCGCCAGCGCGGTCGGGAAGTCGTAGCTGCCCTTGCCCAGGTCGCCAAGCTGGCCGGACAGGGCCAGGACCACGTCCAGGCCGACCAGCACCGCCCAGGTCAGCAGCACCGAGGCCAGCACCACCCGGCCGATGTAGAGGTCGTGCAGTTGTGGACGCAGCCTCATGCGGCGGTCCTCCGCGGACGCGGCAGGCGCCCGTCGCGCAGGTATACCCAGGTCGCCAGGGCCAGCAGCGGCAAGGTGAGCCACCACAGCCCCGCCGGCGCCGGCAGGCGGCCGTCACCCAGCATCTGCACGCCGATGAACATCAGGTTGAGCCCGACCAGGTAGGCGAGGAAGCCCAGCATCAGGCGCCCGTAGCGCTGCTGGCGCGGGGAGCTGCGTGCCAGGGGCACGGTGAGCAGGGCGAACCCCAGCGCCAGCAGGGGCGGCGCCAGGCGGCCGTGCAGCTCGGCCACCGCCGCCGGCCGGCCGTCGCCAAGCAGGGACAGGGTCGGGGCCACGCCGGGGTCATCATCCTTGCGGGTCTCGGCCCGGTCCGGCAGCGCCACCTCGTTGACCGCGTAGCGCATCAGACGGAAGTCCAGCCCGCCCTCCAGCGGCCCTTCCAGGCGGTGGCCCTCGGCCAGGCGCAGGAAGCGGTCGCGCTCGCCG
>JBQGEI010000096.1:0-7852 GCA_052039535.1 Pseudoxanthomonas sp. | reverse complement strand
CGTGCGTGCCGGGCTGGTCGATTGCCCGGGCAACTATCCCTTCTGGAACAGCGCCTGGGCCTGACCGGCGCGGCCGCCGGGCGCGGCCCGCTGCGCGCACATCCTCCGGTAACGCCTCCCAACACTGGCCCATCACGCCGGCAGCCGTCATGCTTTGCAGGTTTCCATGCCCTGCGGCCATCCGATGTTCAGCATTCCGATACGCGTCTACTGGGAAGATACCGACGCAGGTGGCGTGGTCTACCACGCCCGCTACGTCGCCTTCCTCGAACGGGCGCGCAGCGACGCCCTGAGGGCGATGGGGCGCGGCCAGCAGGCCATGCAGCAGGCCGGGCTGGTGTTCGCCGTGCACTCGATGCGCATGGAGTTCCTGCGCCCGGCGCGGCTGGATGACCTGCTCGAGGTCACCGCGCAGGTGTCGCGGGTCGGGCGCGCCAGCGTGGTCTTCAGCCAGCGCATCGTGCGTGGCGAAGAGACCCTGCTGACCGCGGAGGTCAAGGTCGCGGCGCTGCGCGCGTCGGACTTCCGCCCGTGCCCGGTCGAGGAATCGCTGTACCAGGAACTGAAATCGCTGCAGGCCGGTCCGAGTCCCTGACCCGCAACCCGCCCGCACCACCCCCGCGACACCACGCAACACGCGACAGAGGAACGAAGGATGATCGGATCGACCCTGGCCCTGCTGGCCACCGTGGTGGAAGCGCTGCCGGCCGATGCCGCCGCCGCGGCCACCGAAGCCGCGGCCACCGCGGCCCACGGCGGGATCAACTACCTGGACCTGATGCTGCGCGCGAGCCTGCCGGTCAAGCTGATCGTGCTGCTGCTGCTGGCCGGCTCGCTGATCAGCTGGGTGATCATTTTCCGCAAGCTGGGCAGCTTCAAGCGCGCCGACCAGGAAGCGGACGAGTTCGAGAACCGGTTCTGGTCCGGCGCCGACCTGGGCAAGCTGTATGCCTCGGCCACCGACCGCAACCGCGCCGTCGGCGGGCTGGAAGCGATCTTCGAGGCCGGCTTCCGCGAGTTCACCCGCCTGCGCGACAAGCGCCGCCACGATGGCCGCGCGCAGCTCGAGGGCGCCCAGCGCGCCATGCGCGTGTCCTACACCCGCGAGGTCGGTGCGCTGGAGCGCAACCTGGAGCTGCTGGCCAACATCGGCTCCACGGCGCCCTACGTCGGCCTGGTCGGCACCGTGTTCGGCATCATGGTGACCATGCACGACATGGTCAGCCAGGGCCAGCAGGTGGGTATCGCCTCGGTCGCGCCGGGCATCTCCGAGGCGCTGTTCGCCACGGCGATCGGCCTGTTCGTGGCGATCCCGGCGGTATGGGCCTACAACCGCTACACCAGCCGGGTCGAGCGCCTGTCGCAGCGCTACGAGAGCTTCGCCGACGAGTTCAGCTCGATCCTGCAGCGCCAGGCCGGCGCGGACGAATGAGCCGCCTGTACGACCGGAGCCCCGCATGAGCACCTTCGCCCGCCACAAGCGCCGCAAGCTCAAGGCCGAGATCAACGTCGTCCCCTACATCGACGTGATGCTGGTGCTGCTGATCATCTTCATGGTCACCGCGCCGCTGCTCAGCCTGAGCGTGGACGTGGACCTGCCCAAGGCCAACGCCCGCTCGGTGGAGAGCAAGCAGGATCCGGTGATCGTCACCGTCGACGCGGAGGGCCGCTACTTCCTGACCCTGGAGGGCGCCAAGGCCGAACCGATCGACGCGACCGAGCTGAGCACGCGCCTGGCCGCGTTCGTCGCCCAGAACAGGGACCTGCCGGTGTTCGTCGCCGCCCCGGGCGGGGTGGAGTACCAGAAGGTCATGGACACCATGGTCCTGGTCCAGGCCGCCGGCGTCCCGCGGGTCAGCCTGATGAGCCAGCCCGGCGGGCCGTGAGGCCGGTACGCGCATGCACGCCGACGCTTTCCATTCCCGCCCCGAAGACCGCGAAAGCGGGTTGACCGGCCCGCTGCTGCTGGCTTTCGGCCTGCACGTGGCCGTGGCCCTGCTGTTCTGGCTCGCCTGGTGGTGGTCGCCGCAGCGGCAGGTCGAACCGGCGGCCGGCTCCCCGGCGATCGAGGCCTCGCTGGTGATGAGCGCCTCCGACGTGGCCGCAGCCCAGCGCCGGGCCGAGGACGCGCCCAAGCCCGAGCCCATGCCCGCCCCGGTGGTGGAGGCCGCGCCGGAGGAAACCGTGCCGCCCCCGCAGCCGGAACCGGAGCCGCGTCCGCAGGACGCCGCCGTCGCGCCCCAGCCGAAGGCCCAGGACTTCATCCCGCAGCCGGATACCGTCGACCAGGACGAGGCCCGCCGCGATGCCATCGCCAGGGAGCAGGCTGAGAAGGAACAGGAAGAGCGGCGGCGCCAGCAGCAGATCGACCTGACCGAGCAGCAGCGCCAGAAGGAAGCCGAGAACCAGCGTCGCCTGGCGGCCCAGGCGGAGAAGGCCGAGCGCGACCGGAAGCTGGCGGAGATCCGCCGCCAGCGCGAGCAGGCGGCGCGCCAGGCGGAGCTGGCCGAGCAGCGGTTGCGCCAGCTGGAACAGGCGCAGCAGCGTCCGTCCAGCACCCCGGCGCCACCCAGCCAGGGCTCCCCGGGCCAGGGTGGTACCAGCGAGGACCTCACTGCCAAGTACGCGGCGGCCATCCAGCAGGCGGTGACCAACCAGTGGATCCGCCCGGATACGGTGCCGCTGGGCCAGCGTTGCCGGGTGCAGATCCGCCAGCTGCCGGGCGGCGAGGTGATCGATGTGAAGGTGCAGCCGGGCTGCGCCTACGACGAGGCCGGCCAGCGCTCGCTCGAGGCCGCCGTCCTGCGCGCCCAGCCGCTGCCGTACCGCGGCTTCGAGCAGGTGTTCCAGCGAACGCTGAACCTGAATTTCGAAGCGCGCGACCGCTGAGGTCCAGGCCTGGAGCGGGCGTGATCGCGGGAGGGGCTGCGGAAGTCCCGTGGCACGGCCTTGCCGGTCCACGCGCCAGGGAACGGGTGCGCCTGCGCCCCGCCTCTCCCCGCGCGGCTCCATCCTGTCTCGAAGGTGAAACCGTCGGCCCCGTTCACATGGCTTTCGTTCATGATTGCGAATATGTTCACGCCTTCGCTGGTATCCCTGTCGCCCCCCGTATGCCCGACTTCCTGCCCATGAAATCACCTGTGCGCTGGTTCTTCCTGTTGGTCTGCCTGCTGGTACCCGGCCTTGCCGCCGCCCAGCAGCAGGGGCTCGAGATCGACATCATCGGCGGCAATGCTTCGGCCCTGCCGATCGCCGTGGTGCCCATGCCCTACCAGGGCAGCGGCGCGGCGCCGTCCACCGACGTGGCCAAGGTGGTGCGCGACGACCTGGCCCGCTCGGGCCAGTTCCGTACCCTGCCGGAAGGGCAGATGGCCGAGCGCCCCACCCGTGGCGGCGAGATCCAGTACCCGACCTGGCGCCAGCTGCGCCAGGACTACCTGGTCGTCGGCCGCGTGCTGGACGCCGGCGAGGGCGGCTACCGGGTCGAGTACGAGCTGTTCGACGTGGCCCGTGGCGAACGCCTGCTCGGCCTGGCCATGACCGCCCGCGGCAGCGCGATGCGCGACGTCGCCCACCAGATCGCCGACGCCATCTACGAGAAGATCCTCGGCGTGCGCGGGGCCTTCTGGACCCGCATCGCCTACGTCACCGCCAATGGCAGCGGCAACTCCATGCGCTATGCGCTGGTGGTCGCCGACTCCGATGGATGGAATCCGCAGACCGTGGTCCGTTCGGCCGAGCCGCTGCTGTCTCCGGCCTGGAGCCCGGACGGGCGCAAGCTGGCCTATGTCAGCTTCGAACGCGGCAACTCCTCCATCTACATCCAGGACATCGCCACCGGTGCGCGCGAGCTGGTCTCCAGCTTCCGCGGCATCAACAGCGCCCCGTCCTTCTCGCCGGACGGGCGCCGTCTGGCCCTGTCGCTGTCGCGTAGCGGCAACCCGGAGATCTACGTGATGGACCTGGGCAGCAAGCAGCTGACCCAGCTGACCAACCACTTCGGCATCGATACCGAGCCGACCTGGAGCGCCGACGGCGGGACTATCTACTTCACCTCCGACCGCGGCGGGCGTCCGCAGATCTACCAGGTGCCTTCTTCCGGCGGCAGCGCCAGCCGGGTTACTTTCCAGGGCAACTACAACGCCACCGCCAGCGTGTCGTATGACGGCAAGAAGATCGCCGTGGCGCAGGGGTCGGGCAATACCTACCGGATCGCCATGATGGATACCAGCCTCGGTTCGCCGCGCTGGAGCACCGTGTCGACCGGGTCGCTGGACGAATCCCCGAGTTTCGCACCCAACGGCAGCATGCTGCTGTACGCCACCCGGGAGGGTGGGCGCGGGGTGCTCTACGCAGTTTCGGCCGACGCCCGGGTGCGCCAGCGCCTGGTCCTGGCCGACGGCGACGTGCGCGAACCCGCCTGGTCGCCATACCGCAGCGCGCGTTAAAAATCGGTTGTAAGATTCGCCCGTTGCACGCCTATCGCAACCACCACCACTGTGCATCACAAGGAAATGATCATGAACAGCTCCACCCGCGTCCTGCTGGTTTCCATGCTGTCCGTCGCCGTCCTGGCCGGCTGCTCCAAGAAGGTCAAGGAGCAGCCCGCCGCCGAGCCGACCGCCCCGGCCACCCCGACCGCCCCGGTTGCCGGTGACGGCCGCTACGGTCCGGAGGACCTGGACACCGACGCATGCCTGCGCCAGCGCGTCGTGTACTTCGACTTCGACCAGGAAGCCCTGAAGCCGGAGTTCCAGGCCATCGTCAACTGCCACGCCAAGTACCTGCGTGACCGTCCGTCCTCGCGCATCACCCTGCAGGGCAATGCCGACGAGCGCGGCAGCCGCGCCTACAACCAGGCCCTGGGCGAGCGCCGTGGCAATGCGGTCAACTCCGCGCTGCAGGCTGCGGGTGGTTCGGCCAGCCAGCTGGAAGTGGTCAGCTATGGCGAAGAGCGTCCGGTCTGCACCGAGTCCAGCGACAGCTGCTGGGCGCAGAACCGTCGCGTGGAAATCGTCTACACCGCGCGCTAAGTAGATGCTGCACCTTCGTGCCATCGGCATGATGCTGGTCGGGGCGGCCCTCGGGGCCGCCATGCCCGCGCATGCGCAGAAGATGAGCCTGGCCGACCGGGTCGCCCGGCTCGAGGCGCAGGCGAACAACACCCAGGCGATGCAGGACCTGCTGAACCAGCTGTCGCAGCTGCGCAGCGAGGTGCAGGAGCTGCGTTCGGCCCTCGAACAGCTGCAGCACGAGAACCAGCAGTTGCAGCAGCGCAACCGCGACCAGTACCTGGATCTGGACGGACGCCTGAACCGTCTCGAGGGCGGGGAGCTGCCGTCGCCGCCGGCCGTGTCCGGAAACCCGCCCGCCACGCCTGCCGCGCCGGCTCCGGCCGTGCCGGCAGTGCCGGCCGATGCGCCCAGGGTGCATGGCGATCCGGGCTCGCTGGCGCTCGGTGCCAACGAGCGTGCCGCCTACGAGGCCGCGTTCGAGACGCTCAAGGCCGGCGCCTATGACCGGTCCGCACAGGCCTTCCAGGCCTTCCTGGAGGTCCATCCCGCCGGCGTGTACGCGCCCAACGCGCTGTACTGGCTGGGCGAGAGCTACTATGCGACCGGCAACTACGCGCTGGCCGCCGACCAGTTCAGGTCGCTGATCGGGCGCTATCCGACCCATGACAAGGCGCCGGGTTCGATGCTCAAGCTCGGGCTGTCGCAGTTCGGCGAAGGCCAGGTGCGCCAGGCGCAGGCCACGCTTGAGCAGGTCCAGGCCCAGTATCCGGGCACCGATGCCGCGCGTATCGCGGGCGATCGCCTGCGATCGATCCAGCTGACCCAGCTGCGCTGACTCCCCCCGCGGCCACCTGGCCCCGGGGTGCAACTGTGCGTGTCGCTCGCGGCGGGTGATGCCCCCGCCTGGCCACGGCCCCGTGTCCGCTCCCGGGAAGCGTTGGCCACCGCGCTTACAATACGCGCATGACTACCGTACCTCCGCAGAACCGCCTGCGGATCACCGAGATATTCCTGTCGCTCCAGGGCGAGGCCAACACCGCCGGCTGGCCCACGGTATTCGTGCGCCTCACCGGCTGCCCGCTGCGCTGCCAGTACTGCGACACCGCCTACGCCTTCCACGGCGGGCAATGGCGGGAGATCGACGACATCCTCGCCGAGGTCGCCGGCCACGGCGTGCGCCATGTGTGCGTCACCGGCGGCGAGCCGCTGGCCCAGAAGCGCTGCATCGAACTGCTGCAACGCCTGTGCGACGCCGGCTACGACGTCTCGCTGGAGACCTCCGGCGCGCTGGACATCGCCGGGGTCGACCCGCGCGTGTCGCGCGTGGTGGACCTCAAGACGCCCGGTTCGGCCGAGATGGCGCGCAACCGCCTGGACAACATCCCGCTGCTGACCGCCCGCGACCAGGTCAAGTTCGTCCTGTGCGGTCGCGCCGACTACGAGTGGGCGCGGGAGATGGTCGCCAGCCATGGCCTGGACCGCCGCTGCGACGTGCTGTTCTCGCCCAGCAAGGGCCAGCTGGAGGCGCGCGACCTGGCGGACTGGATCGTCGCCGACCGGCTCCCGGTGCGTTTCCAGATGCAGTTGCACAAGCTGCTCTGGAACGACGAACCCGGCCGTTGAGCGCCACGGCCGGTCGAGCGGCCGGCGGTTCCCGACCTGTCCGCGGCGGCTGTCGGCGTCCTTCGGCCAGGCGGTGGCCGTCCGCCGTGGCGTGCTGCGGGTCCGGCGGGCCCGGCAGCCGCCGGGCCATGTCGTTCCGCCGGGGCCGCCAGCGCGCACGGCCTGCGGACCGCACTGCCCGGGCCTACAATTGGCCCACCCCCGAAGATTCCGCATCCCGATGAAGAAAGCCGTTGTCCTCGTTTCCGGTGGCATGGATTCGGCCGTCGTCCTGGCGATCGCCCGCGAGCAGGGCTATGCCGTCCATGCGCTGAGCGTGCGTTACGGACAGCGCCACACGTCCGAGCTGGATGCCGCCGACCGGGTCGCCGGGGCACTGGGCGCGGTCGCGCACAAGACCGTCGACGTGGACCTGCGCAGCATCGGTGGATCGGCGCTCACCGACGACATCGAGGTGCCGCAGGCGGGGGGCGCGGGCATCCCGGCCACCTACGTACCGGCGCGCAACACCATCATGCTGTCGGTGGCCCTGGGCTGGGCCGAGGTGCTGGGCGCGGCGGACATCTTCTGCGGCGTCAATGCCGTGGACTATTCCGGCTACCCGGACTGCCGCCCCGAGTTCATCGCCGCCTTCCAGGCGCTCGCCAACCTGGCGACGAAGGCGGGGGTGGAAGGCGCCGGCATCCGCATCCATGCCCCGCTGATGCGCATGGGCAAGGACGACATCGTGCGCGAAGGCCTGCGCCTGGGCGTGGACTTCGGTCAGACGGTGTCGTGCTATCGCGCAGACGCCGCCGGCCTGGCCTGCGGCCGGTGCGATGCCTGCCAGCTGCGCGCCGCCGGGTTCGCGTCAGCCGGCGTGGCGGATCCGACCCGTTACGCGCGCTGACGCGTCCTGACGGCCTACCCACGCGCCACGTCCTGCGTCCGTTGACCGCCCGCACCGCTGGGCCGCGCGCGCGCCGCGGCGGATGGGCGCGTGCTGCCGGACCAGCCGGCAGGCGGCCAGCGCATGACCGCCGCGCGAACGCCGTGGTCGCCGGTGCGTGGTCTCCCGACGCCGCCGCTTCGCATCACGCAGGTGCAGCCGCGGCCCGATCGGTTAAAATGCCCGACCCGGCGCCGCCGGGACCTCCGTGGGCCGTTAGCTCAGTCGGTAGAGCATCGGACTTTTAATCCGCTGGTCGATGGTTCGAATCCATCACGGCCCACCA
>JBQGEI010000095.1:0-2803 GCA_052039535.1 Pseudoxanthomonas sp. | reverse complement strand
GGCGGCCCGCGCAAGCCGCGGCGGCGGTCCGGAACCGTACCGTACGGTCCGGTCCGATCACGTGTGTTCGGCTACACTCCCCCGCTTCCCGCACACCCCGGCAGCACCGGACAACGGATGAATCCGAACTACCTCGATTTCGAGCAGCCCATCGCGGATCTGGAAGCCAAGATCCAGGAACTGCGCAACGCCAGCACCGGTCCGGCGGTCAACGTCGACGCCGAAGTGAAGACGCTGCAGGACAAGCTCCGGATCCGCACCGCGCAGATCTTCCGCGACCTCACCCCGTGGCAGGTCTCGCAGATGGCACGCCATCCGCAGCGCCCCTACACCCTGGATTACGTCCAGGTCATGTGCGACGAGTTCCAGGAGCTGGCCGGCGACCGCGCCTTCGCCGACGACAAGGCGATCGTCGGCGGCCTGGCCCGGATCGAGGGCCGTCCGGTGGTGGTGATCGGCCACCAGAAGGGTCGCGACACCAAGGAAAAGATCCGCCGCAACTTCGGCATGCCCAAGCCCGAGGGCTACCGCAAGGCCCTGCGCCTGATGAAGCTGGCCGAGCGTTTCGGCCTGCCGGTCCTGACCTTCATCGACACCCCGGGCGCCTGGCCGGGCATCGATGCCGAGGAGCGTGGCCAGTCCGAGGCCATCGCCCGCAACCTGCTGGAAATGGCCGAGCTGAAGGTGCCGGTGATCTGCACCGTGATCGGCGAAGGCGGTTCCGGCGGCGCGCTGGCCATCGGCGTGGGCGACTGCACGGTCATGCTCGAATACAGCACCTACTCGGTGATCTCGCCGGAAGGCTGCGCCTCGATCCTGTGGAAGGACGCCGGCAAGGCCAAGGATGCCGCCGAGCAGCTGGGGCTGAATGCCCGCCGCCTGCATGGCCTGGGCCTGATCGACAAGGTGGTGCGCGAGCCCACCGGCGGCGCCCACCGCAACCCGCGGCAGATGGCGCGCCGGCTCAAGGCGGTGCTGCTCAACGAGCTGGACGCGCTGGAGCGGATGCCGGTCGAGCAGCTGGTGCAGCGTCGCTACCAGCGCCTGCACGGTTACGGCGCCTACGAGGCGGCCTGACGCCCCCGGCACGCCCCCGGGCCGTGGACGTGCCGCCCACACCGGCCGGGTCACCGCCCGGTGGCGGCCCGCTAACATCGGCCGGCATGGCCAGCCGCCTGCCACTCGCGCTTGAAGTGCTGCCCGCCACTGGCGCCCTGGTGGTGGGCTACAGCGGCGGGCTGGATTCGGCCGCCCTGCTGCACGCGCTTTCCCGCGATCCAGGCGCGCGCGCGCGCGGATTGCGCGCGGTCCACGTGCACCACGGCCTGCAGGCCGATGCCGGCCACTGGGCCGCGCACTGCCGGCGACAGGCCGCGGCGTGGGAGGTGCCGCTCGACGTACTGGAGGTGCAGGTACCCGCCGACTCCGGGCTGGGCACCGAGGGCGCCGCGCGCCAGGCGCGTTACGCCGCGCTGCTGTCCAGGCTCGACCCCGGCGACGTGCTTGCCACCGCCCACCACCTGGACGACCAGGCCGAGACCTTCCTGCTGCGGGCGCTGCGCGCCTCCGGCCCGGAAGGCCTGGGCGCGATGCGCCCGCTGCGCCGCTTCGGCGAAGGCTGGCACTGGCGGCCGCTGCTGGATCTGCCGCGCACCGCGCTGGAGGCCTACGCCCGCACGCACGCCCTGCACTGGGTCGAGGACCCCAGCAATGCCGTGGCCGATGCCGACCGCAACTTCCTGCGCCTGGAAGTGCTGCCGCTGCTGCAGCGGCGCTGGCCGCACGCGGCCGCCGCCCTGGCCGGCAGCGCGCGCCTGAGCGCCGAGGCCGATGCCCTGCTGCAGGAGGACGACGCGGCCCTGCTGCAGCGGCACGCCACCGGCGCCGGACACGTCCTGCCGACCGGAGCGCTGCTGTCGCTGCCCCGCTCCCGCCGCGCGCGGCTGCTGCGCCTCTGGATCCGGCGCCTGGGCCTGCCCCCGCTGCCGGCACGCGGGGTGGACCGGATCGAACGCGGGCTGCTGCAGGCCCGCCCCGATGCCGGCGCCCGCTTCGCCTGGTCCGGAGCGCGCGTGCTGTGCTGGCGCGGGCTGCTGCACGCGGACATCGAGCGCCTGCCACTGCCGACGGACTGGAGCGCCACCTGGGACGGCCACGCGCCGCTGGAGCTGCCCGGCGGCGGACGCCTCTGGCTGGCCGCTGCCGGGGGCCAGCCGGCACGCGCCACCTTCGACGCCCCGTTGCAGGTGCGCGCCCGCCAGGGTGGCGAACGCATCCGCCTGCCAGGACGCGCGCACTCGCACGCGCTCAAGCACCTGCTGCAGGAACGCGGCGTGCCCCCGTGGCGGCGCGCGCAGCTGCCGCTGGCGTGGGACGCCTTCGGAGAGGTGCAGGCCGCCGGTGACATCGCGGTGTCGGCAACGCTGGGACACTGGCTTCACGTCCGTGCGCTGAGCCTGTGCTGGCGCGCCCCCGGCGATCCGCGTTGACCCCCACCACCGCACCCCGCACACTTCCCCGCATGCCTAGGAACGAAGTCCCCGACGCCTCCCCCGTGGCCCAGTTCGAACAGTCGCTGGACGAGCTCGAGCAGCTGGTCGAGAAGATGGAACAGGGCGAGATGAGCCTGGAGGATTCGCTGGCCGCCTATGAGCGCGGCGTGGGCCTCTACCGGCGCTGCCAGGGCGCCCTGGAGCAGGCCGAACTGCGCGTGCGCCTGCTTTCCGATCCCGACCGTCCCGAGGACGCGCAACCCTTCGGTACCGATGATGTCGGCTGAGCTGTTCGCGCGCTGGGCCGCGCG
>JBQGEI010000094.1:0-15708 GCA_052039535.1 Pseudoxanthomonas sp. | reverse complement strand
ACCCGGCTGCGCACGGTCACCGCCCGATGGCCAGAGGGTGCAGCGGGCGCCGAGTTCGTGATGCCGACGATGCGGTGAGGGCAGGCAGGCTCCGGCCCGTTGCCCTTCGCCCTCGCGCCCCCCTAGCTCCCGTAGCCCGGGCAAGCGCAGCGCACCCGGGACGCACGTGCGAGCCGCGCTACGATCCAGCGCCCCTCGACCATGATCTGGATGCGGCCCCCGGCCTTGTCCGGACCACGAATGCGGGATGCATGGACCCGCCGCGATGCCGACCACACGCCGGCCCCGCTACACTCCCTCGCCATGCATCGCCACGCCTCCAACCGGCCCGGTAAAGCCCTGTCCACGGGAACCGCATGAGCGACAGCGAGGATCCACGCCCGGCACAGCTGCGCCGCATGAAGGCCATCGCGGTGGCGATGCTGCTGGCGATGGTGGCCGGGTTCGTGCTGAGCCACGTGATGGGAAACGAGGGGGGCTGGGCCTGGGTTTCGGCCTTCTGCGAGGCGGCCACCGTCGGTGCGCTGGCCGACTGGTTCGCGGTGGTGGCGCTGTTCCGGCGTCCGCTCGGGCTGCCCATCCCGCACACGGCGATCATCCCGCGCAGCAAGGCGCGCATCGCCGACAGCCTGGCCGCGTTCGTGCGTGACCACTTCCTGGAGCCGCAGACCCTGCTGGCGCGGCTCGAGGTGTTCGATCCTGCCGAACGCCTGGGCCAGTGGCTGTCGCGGCCGGAACAGTCCCGCAAGCTGGCGGGGATGGCCCGCGGCTGGGCGCTGCAGGCGCTTGACCTGCTGGACGAGCAGGCCGTGCGCGAACGCATCCGCGAATTCGTGATCGCCCGGTTGCAGGGCTGGGATGCGGCCGCCACCGCTGGCGAGGTGCTCGGCCTGCTGACCGCCGACGGCCGCCACCAGGCACTGCTGGACGAGGCGCTGCAGCGGCTGGGCCGCTATCTGGACAGCGAGGAGGTCAAGCAGCGCGCCTCGGCGATGCTGGTGCGGCACGCCCGTCGCGAATGGCCACGGCTGGTCGGCACGGTGGACTGGCTCAAGCCGGTGGAAGGGATCGGCGACCGCATGGCCGAGCGGATCGCCCGGGCGCTGCTGGATGAGCTCAACGAGGTGCTGGTCCAGCCGGAGCACGCCCTGCGCCGGGACTACGAGCAGTGGCTGCAGGCCTACGTCCAGCGCCTGCGCACCGACCCGGCGCTGGTGGAGCGGGTGGAAGCGATCAAGCAGCGGCTGATCGGACACGCCAGCGTGCAGGACTACGTCAGCGGGCTGTGGGACCACGTCCACGCCGCCCTGCGCCAGGACCTGGAGCGCGGGGAAGGCGTGCTGGCCGGCCACCTGGAGCGCTCGCTGGCGGGCCTTGGCCAGGCGCTGGGGCGTGACCCGGCGCTGCGCGAGGCGATCAACCAGCACGTGATGGGCGGTGCGGAGAAGCTGGCGCTGCGGCTGCGGGGCGGGGTCACCGACTACATCGCCCAGACCGTCCGCGGCTGGGACGAGCGCCACCTGGTGCGCGAGCTGGAACTGGGCGTGGGCCGGGACCTGCAGTACATCCGCTACAACGGCACCCTGGTCGGCGGCCTGATCGGCCTGCTGCTGCACGGCCTGATCGTGCTGCTGGAGGGCTGACCGGCCTGCGCGGGCGACCCTCAAGCATCCTGCGGCCCGGCCGATAAGCCGAACAGGGCCCCCGTGTGGCCCGCCACAGGGGACCAGGATGATGACCGCACGACCGACCGTGCTGCTTTGCGACGATTCGCGCGCCCTGCGCATGCTGGCGGCCAGCCAGCTGGAAGAGGCCGGATTCACCGTGGTGGGCGAGGCTGGCAACGGCCACGAGGCCCTTGGCCAGTACCGGGCGCTCAAGCCCGACCTGGTGCTGCTGGACCTGGTGATGCCCGAGCGCGACGGCCGCCAGGCGCTGGCGGACATCCTTGCCGACGACCCCCAGGCAAAGGTGGTGATCCTCAGCTCGCTGGGCGCGCAGAGCGACATCGAGCAGTGCCTGCGCATGGGCGCACGCTCCTACCTGCAGAAGCCCATCGACCCGGATGCCATGGAGCGCGTGCTCCGTGAGGTGCTGGCCTGAGGCCGGCACATCCTTCGAACCACCGGAGCACCACCATGGCAGTCAAATTCCTCGGCCAGTTCCTGCTGGAGCGCGGCCAGATCACGCCGCAGCAGCTGCTGGCGGCCACCGAGGCGCAACGCGCCTCCAACCCGCTGCTGGGCGAGCTGGCCGTGCGCCAGGGCCTGCTGAGCGAGGCGCAGGCGCGCCGGATCAACGAGCGCCAGCGCGCCGAAGACCGCCGCTTCGGCGACATCGCGATGGAACTGGGCCTGCTGGACGCCCCGGAGGTCGACGCGCTGCTGGTCGCCCAGAAGGCCTGCCGCAAGCTGTTCGGCCAGGTGCTGCTGGAACAGGGCGCACTCGACGCGGAAACGCTAGAGGCGGCCCTGGCCGACCACCGCGCCGAGCAGGATGCCGGCAACCACACGCTGGCCACGGCGCTGGCCGGGCATGCGCTCGGCGCGCTGGCGCAGGAGGCGGCCGAGCTGTGCGTGCGGCTGTTCCCGCGCATGCTCGGCGCGCAGTGCCAGGCCGCGGGCGTGGCCGTCAACGCGCCGACGGCCGCGTGGCCGTACACCGCGCACGTGCGCATCAGCGGCGAGCGCAGCCTGCTGGTGGGCCTGTCCTGCGACCGCGACACCCTGCAGGCGCTGGCCTGCGCCTTCCTGCGGGTGCCAAGCGAGCGCTGCGACGCCGAACTGGCCGTGGATGCGCTGGGGGAGATCGTCAACGTGCTGATGGGCTACGTGGTGCGCAACACCCTCCCGGACGATGCCGACTACCGCGCCACCCCGCCGGATTTCAGCCGCACCGCCGGCGCGATGCTCGATGACGGCGCCCTGGCTGTCCACATGAACAGCCAGCTGGGCCCGTTCCTGCTGCTGGTCGGCCACTAGGCCGTCCACGGGTCGCCGTGGGGGCCGTGCGCCCCCCGCGTGGCGTGGTTGCCATCTCCGGACGCCCGGTCAAGTCCGCCGGACGCCGGGCAATCCCGGCCGCTCCACCACCGGGCAACCTGTCTCCACTGGCCAGCTGGCCAGCCCACCGACAGGAGCCCCGCCATGAAGACCCTCGCCCCGTTCGCCCTCGCCGCCGCCATCGCCGCGGCGGTCGTTCCCGCTTCCCCGGCCCACGCCGCGCCTGCCGCCAGCGCCGAGCGGCCCACCGTGATCCTGGTGCACGGCGCATTCGCCGCCGGCGACAGCTGGAACGGGGTGGTCGAGCGCCTGGCCGGCGAAGGCTACCCGGTGGTCGCCGCCGCCAACCCGCTGCGTGGCGTGGCGGCCGATGCCCGCGTGGTCGACGGCCTGGTCGCGCAGGCGCCGGGCCCGGTGGTACTGGTCGGGCATTCCTACGGCGGCGCGGTGATCTCCAACGTGCGCCAGGACCCGAAGATCCGCGCCCTGGTGTTCGTCGCCGCGTTCGCGCCGGACGCCGGCGAGAGCGTGCTCGAGCTCACCGGCCGCTTTCCCGGCAGCACCCTGCCCGGCGCGCTGGCTGCTCCCACCGTCAACGCCGAGGGCGGCGAGGACCTCTATATCCGCCCGGCGGCGTTCTGGCAGCAGTTCGCCGCCGACCTGCCCGAAGCGCAGGCGCGGCTGATGGCCGCCGCCCAGCGGCCGGTCGCCCGGGTGGCGCTGGCCGAGGCCTCAGGCACGCCCCGGTGGAAGACCATCCCGTCCTGGTTCGTCCACGGCGATGGCGACCGCAACATCCCGGCCGCCGCACTGCAGGCCATGGCCGACCGCGCGCAGTCGCGACGCACGGTGGTGGTGCCGGGGGCCTCGCACGTGGTGATGACCTCGCATCCGGACGTGGTCGCCGGCCTGGTGGTCGAAGCCGCGCAGGCCACCGCCGACCGTTGATGGGCCCCGTCCGCGCGGGGTGCGTCGCCCCAGGGCGTCGCACCCCGCGCGCTCAGGCGTTGGTCAGGCGCCAGGCACGGTGGATGCGCGCGTTGCGCTCGAAGTCCGGCGGGATCGTCGAGGCGCTGATCTCCTCGCATTCGGCGAACTGCGCCACCGCGTCGGTATCCAGGCGGAAGCGGCGGAAGTTGTTGGAGAAGTACAGCACCCCGCCCTGCGACAGCCGCGCCACCGCCGCCCGCAGCAGGCGCACATGCTCGCGCTGCACGTCGAAATCGTCGGCGCGCGCGGAATTGGAGAACGTCGGCGGGTCGCAGAAGATCACGTCGTAGCGGCCGCGCTCGGCCTCCAGCCACGCCAGCGCGTCGCCCTGCACCAGGCGATGCGCGGCGCCGCCGACGCCATTGAGCGCCAGGTTGTCGGCGCACCACTGCAGGTAGGTGGCGGACAGGTCCACGCTGGTGGTTTCGGCGGCGCCGGCAACCGCCGCCTGGACGCTGGCCACGCCGGTGTAGCAGAACAGGTTGAGGAAACGCCGGCCGCGGGCCTCCCTGGCCATCCGCCGTCGCAGCGGGCG
The DNA here is from genome assembly GCA_052039535.1 of Pseudoxanthomonas sp. Lineage (GTDB taxonomy): Bacteria > Pseudomonadota > Gammaproteobacteria > Xanthomonadales > Xanthomonadaceae > Pseudoxanthomonas. The sequence continues at coordinate 11,181 of JBQGEI010000094.1, read as the reverse complement.
GTGGTCCAGGAACAGGCCGGTGTCCAGGTACTCGAACAGGTTCACCCACAACCTGGCGCCGTTCTCGGACACCACGAAACGCTCGCCGTGCTGCTCGAAGCGGCCGTACTTGGAGCCGCCCTTGCCGCGTTCGCGGGTCTTCAGCGCCACCCGCTCGGCAGGCACGTCGAACGTGGCGCGCGCGGCCGCCAGCAGTTCGCCGCGGCGACGGCGCACGTCGGCATCGGGGATTTCCTTCGGAGGCGCGTACTCCTGCACGTGCAGGAAGGTGCGCTGCTGGCCGCCGTCCTCGGCGTAGACGTCGACCGCGCCGGCGTACTCGGGGATGTCGGCGTCATAGGCGCGGAAGCAGGTCACGCCCTCGCCGCTGCGCCAGTTCTTCAGCTTGCGCAGGTTGCGCTGGATCCGGTTGGCGACCATCTTCGCGCCGTCGGACAGCTCGCGCGGCGCGGCGTCGGCGCGCTGCGGCGGCCGCACCGGGTCGCACACGATCAGCGCGCACTCCAGCGCGCCATTGAACAGCTGGTACTTCTTCGCCGCGCGCAGGCCGGTGGCGTGCGCCAGGTCGGCGTCACCGCACAGCAGGCTGGCGCGCCACTGCGGCACTGCCGCCTGCAGCGCCTGGCCCAGGCGCTGGTACAGCAGGCCGTCGGCGGCCAGGCGGCGGTCGTACGGCGGGTTGCAGGCCACCAGGCCGCGGGCGTCGGCCAGGGGCGGCAACGCATCGATGTCGCGCACCTGCAGATCGATGGCCGCCGCCACGCCGGCCAGGGCGGCGTTGTCGCAAGCGGCGTCGATCGCCCGGCGGTCCGCGTCGCTGCCGTGGAAGACCCGGCGTAGCGCGGCCCGGCCGGCCTCGGCGCGGAGGCGCGCATCGGCCACCATCCGCTCCCAGGCCACGACGTCGAAGCCACTCCAGCGCGAGGGTGGCACGCACGGCGCTGGCCCCGACTTCTGCCGCGCCCCGGCCCAGGGATCGCCGGCCGGTGCGGGCGTGGCGGCGCCGGCGGCTTCGGCCACCTGCGAGCGGCCCAGCCCGGGGGCGACATCGGCGGCCATCAGCGCGCCTTCGATCAGCAGCGTGCCGCTGCCGCACATCGGGTCCAGCAGCGCGCCGCCCTCCGCGTACAGCTGCGGCCAGCCGCCGCGCAGCAGCACCGCCGCGGCGAGGTTCTCCTTCAGCGGCGCCTCGTGGCGCGAGCTGCGCCACCCGCGGCGGTGCAGCGGCCCGCCGCCGAGGTCCACCGACAGCGTGGCACGGCCCTTGCGCAGCGACAGGTTCAGGCGCAGGTCCGGCGCCTCCACGTCGACCGACGGACGCTCCAGCCCCCGGGCGCGGAACACATCGACCACCGCGTCCTTGACCCGCTGGGCGGCAAAGCGCGCGTGGGTGATGGCATCGCCGGAGACGTGGGCATCCACCGCCAGGGTCAGCCCCTGCCCCAGGTGCTCGTGCCACGGCACCGCCGCGGCCCCGGCGTAGAGGGCCTGCTCGTCCGGGCAATCGAACTCGGCCAGCGGCCAAAGCACGCGGCTGGCCAGACGCGACCACAGCACGGCGCGCTGCGCATCGGCCAGCGTGCCCTCGGCGTTGGCACCGGCCACGGCGGCGGTGGCCCGGGTGGCGCCCAGCGAGACCAGCTCGTCGGCAAGCAGGTATTCCAGGCCCTTGGCGCAGGAAACGAAAAACTTCATGGGGAGGTCCACGGAGGTGGCGTGCGGTTCGCGCCTGCCGGACGGCAGCGGCCGGCAACGGGCTACGCGGGCACGCGGGATGGACGGAATGGTCGGGCATCGGGGCAGGCAAAGCCAGCCCGGCGCCCGGCCGCGGTCACCACCGCGTCAGCTGCCAGCCCTCGCAACCGGCCTGCAGGCGCGTGTCCAGCCCCAACCCGTCGAGGAACGCGTCGTCGTGGGAGACCACCAGCAGGGCACCGCGAAAATCACGCAGCATCCGCTCCAGCGCCTCTTTCGAGCCCAGGTCCAGGTGGTTGTCCGGCTCGTCCAGCAGCAGCAACCGGGGGGGGACGGCCGTATGCAGCACGCAGGCCAGCGCGGCCTTGAGCCGCTCGCCGCCGCTGAGCACGCCCGCTGGCACCACGATCCGCGCCGCATCCAGGCCGAGTTGGGCCAGGCGCATGCGCCGGTCGGCCTCGGACATGCGCGGCGCGGCGGCGCGCAGGTTGTCCAGCGCACTGGCGGCCGGGGACAGCAGCGAAAGGGTCTGATCCAGCAGTGCGACCGGCACGTGCACCTCGCAGCGGCCAGACGCGGGCGCGATGGCGCCGGCAAGCAGCCTCAGCAGGGTCGACTTGCCGCAGCCGTTGGCGCCGACCACGCCGATCCGCTGGGTGCCGCCGATCGCGAATGACAACCGTGGCCTGTCGCCGGGCGGCAACGGCAGCGCCACGGCGTCGAGCCGCGCCACGCACCGCCGCGCGGCAGTGGCCGGGACCGGGGCGAACATCGCCACCGGCGCCGCATCGTCGACGCGGGATGCCGCTTCGCGCACCTGCTGCTGCATCTGCGCGGCGGCCTGCTGCCGCAGCAGCGCCCGACGCCCGGCCGACTGCTCGCTGCGCCCGCGCTGGCGATCGAGCAGGATCGCCGCCTGGTTGGCGTCGCGGCGCTGCTGGCGGTCGCGCGACTGCCGGCGCTGCTCGCGTTCGTGGAGGACGATCGCTTCCTGGCGCTGGCGTGCACGCTCGGCGCGGGCATGGGCGAGCTGCCGTTGCGCGGCATCGGCCTGGCGCCGGCGACTGTCCAGGTAGGCCGCATAGCCGCCGCCATGACTGGCCAGGCCGTCGACCGACAGCTCGACGATGCGCTCCACCTCGCCCAGCAGCGTGCGGTCGTGGCTGACCAGCAGCAGCCCGCGCGGCCAGGCGCGCAGCCGCGTGCGCAGCCGCGCGCGCGCGTCGCGGTCGAGATGGTTGCCGGGGTCGTCGAGGACCAGGAAATCGGCGTCCGACAGCCAGGCCCCGGCCAGCGCCACGCGCATCGCCTCGCCGCCGCTGAGCCGTGTGGCCGGCGTCTCCGGCACGAAGCCGGCGAGGCCTTCGGCGCGCAACGCCTCCTGCAGCTCGTGGCGCAGGTTCCAGCGCTCGCCGACCCGTTCGAAATCCTCCGGATCGCAGCCGCCGGACTCGATCCGCGCCAGCGCCGCCAGCGGCGCGCCAAGGCCAGCCAGCTCGCCGATGCTGGCCGTCGGCGAAGGCACCACCTGCTGCGGCAGGTAGTGCACGCGTCCATCGCGCACGCAACGTCCCGCGGTCGGCGCGATGCGTCCGGCCAGGATCGCGGCAAGCACGCTCTTGCCAACGCCATTGCGTCCGACCAGGGCGGTCGGGCGCTGGTCGAAGCGTTCATCGAGATCGGAAAACAGGATCCGGCCGTCGGCCAGGACCTGGGTGACGCCTTCCAGCGCCAGGGAAGGATGCGGCATGTGCGCTCCGGTGTGATGCCATGGCACTCCGGCCGGCCATCTGGGCGGCGGAGACTCGGGCCGTCGGTGACGGCGGCATCACTGGCGCATCGTACGCATCCTCCAGCAGGAACGATCAGGCCGCCATGCTAGCCCTCCACGCGCGCGTCCGGATGAACCGGCCGCGACCCGTGGAGGCATCAGGCTGGCAGCGACTCGAGCAGTTCGACGAACGCACGCGCGGTGGCGTCAACGTGCGCGGACAGGCGGTGGCCGTCGTCCAGCAGCAGCAGCCGCGCCGAACGCGCGCGGGCCCAGGCGACGACGTCCATCGCCGGGATGATCTCGTCGTGCCAGGCGTGCACCACCGACAGCGGCACCGGCGCGGCATCCAGCGCCGGCATCGGACCCATCGCCAGCGGCGGCACCATCAGGAACAGGGCGCGGGTGGGCACCTGCAGGGAGGCGAGCGCGGAGATGTACGCCCCCAGGCTGGAACCGGCCAGCACCACCGGGCCACCCTGCTGCGCGGCGCGCGCCGCCAGCCCGACCAGGCGCTGCAGGCGGGCCTGCACGTCGCCTACCCGGCTGATGTCGGCGCGGGCGTCCAGGTCGGTGTAGTCGGGCCGCTCGGTGGTGAAGCCCCGTGCCTCGGCGGCGGCGGCAAGGACCGTGACCTTGGTCGCGTCCGGGCCGCTCTCGAAACCATGCGAGAGGATGCAGTGGCCGGCGCTCACGCGTCCTCCCACGGCAATGCCTCGACCACGTCCCCCAGGCGCATGGTGCCGCCGGAGACGATGCGTGCGCACAGCCCCCCGTGCCCGCGCATGGCGTTGAAGCCGCCGGGACCGAGTGCGGCCTCCATCCGCGAGCACGGGTCGCAGGGGGCAGTGCCCTCGAGCACCACCTCGCCCACGCGGAACCGGCGGCCCTTGAGCGCCACCAGCGGAATGCCGCTCACCACCAGGTTGCGGCGCAGGGTGGCCGGCAGCACCGTGGCATGGCCGGCGAGCGCGGCGATCACCGGCAGGTGCTCGGCCTGGACCAGGGTCACGTCGCGCTTGCCGCTGCCGCCGCGATAGCGGTCGCCGGTGAGACCGGCGCCCACCGCAGCCGTAACGCTTTCGACCACGCGCATGGCCACGCCGCGGGCCGGGCGCAGGCCGATCCACTGGACCCTTCCGCCGCGCGGCAGGGTCGCCATCAACTGTCCGAGGGGGCTGTCCGCAGGGGGACGCGAGGAAGGTGCAGGCATGTGTGGATGCTAGCATCCGGCCCCATGCCGCCCCTGCCCGCGCCGACCGTCGCCGACCAGTTCCTGCCCTACGTGGAGCGGCTGGAAACCCGGCCGCTGGAACAGGTGGACCTGGTGGTGATCCACTGCACCGAGCTGCCGGACCTGGCCACCGCGCGGGAGTACGGGGAGCGCGTGCTCTATCCCAGCGGCGCGGGCAACAGCGGCCACTACTACATCGACCGCGACGGCCGCATCGTCCGCTACGTGCCCGACGACCGCGTGGCGCACCACGTACGCGGCTACAACCCGCGCTCGATCGGCATCGAACTGGTCAACCGCGGCCGTTTCCCGCACTGGCTCCACGCCGGCCACCAGGCCATGGACGAGCCCTATCCGGCGGCGCAGCTGGAGGCGCTGGCCGGCCTGCTCCGGCACCTGGCCACCGTGCTGCCCGGCCTGTGCCAGATCGCCGGTCACGAGGACCTGGACCGCCAGACCGTGCCGGCCGCCGATGATCCGGCGGTGCAGGTGCCGCGCAAGCGCGACCCGGGGCCGCACTTCCCGTGGGAGCGCATCCTCGCGGCGGCGCCCCTGCGGCGGATGCTGCCCTGAGGCCGCACCGCGGCGGTCCCGCATCGCCGACGGCGACACCGTCGCGGCATCGCACGCAGCGGGCAGCCGCTGCCCGGCCGGTATAATCGGCGGCCCTGCCATTCCCGCCTGGCCTGCCCGTGTCCGCCGTCCTTGGCCCCGTGGTTTCCGAACTGATCGACCTGCTGGCGCTGGAACGGCTGGAGGACAACCTCTTCCGCGGCCAGAGCCGCGACATCGGCACCCGCTACGTGTTCGGCGGCCAGGTCCTGGGTCAGGCGCTGGCAGCGGCCCAGGCGACGATCGACAACGGCCGCCGCGCGCACTCGCTGCACGCCTACTTCCTGCGCGCCGGCGACATCGACCATCCGATCGTCTACGACGTGGATCGCACCCGCGATGGCGGCAGCTTCTCGGTGCGCCGGGTCACGGCGATCCAGCACGGCAAGGTGATCTTCTTCTGCGCGGCCTCCTTCCAGGACGACGAAGGCGGCGCCGAGCACCAGCTGAAGATGCCCGAGGTGCCGCAGCCGGAGGACATCGCACCGGCCGAGCCGGTGCCGCCGGAGGTGATGGCCACCCTGCCGACCAAGGTCCAGCGCTGGCTCTCGCGCGGCGGCCCGTTCGAGTTCCGCCACGTGTATCCACGCGACGAGCTCCGGCCGCCCAAGCGCCCGCCGTACCAGCAGGTGTGGTTCCGCCTGCGCCAGAACGTGGGCGATGTCCCGGTGCAGCTGCACCAGGCGCTGCTGGCCTATGCCTCGGACTTCCACCTGCTGGGCACGGCCACCTTCCCCCACGGCATCAGCTACTACACGCCCAATGTGCAGATGGCCTCGCTGGACCACGCGCTGTGGTTCCACCGCCCGTTCCGCGCCGACGACTGGCTGCTGTACTCGCTGGACAGTCCCAGCAGCCAGGCCTCGCGCGGGCTGGCCCGCGGGCAGATCTTCGACCGCCAGGGTCGCCTGGTGGCCAGCACCGCGCAGGAAGGGCTGATCCGCGTGGTACCCGACCAGAACGCGGCACGCGCCGTGCCCGCACAGGATTGACCGATGCGCCAGATCTTCACCAGCCAGCGCCTGGAAACCGTCGAAGGCGTGGCCCGGCTGCTAGAGGAGGCCGGGATCCCCGTGCACATCAGCAAGCCGCGCTCGTACCGCAGTGGTCGCAGCGGGCAGTTCAGCTATTCCGAGCCGGAGTCGAGCAAGACCCAGTCGGCGGTGTGGGTACGCCTGCCCGAGGACCAGCCGCGCGCGCGCGAGGTGCTGCGCCGTGCCGGGCTGCTGGCCTCGACCCGCTCCTACGCGGACATGCCGCCAACGCTGGAGCTGCCGCGGTCGCGGTTCGCCGCCGACGGCAGCCGCTGGGGCTGGCGGCTGCGCATCGCGCTGCTGGTGGTGATTGCCGGCGTGGCGATGTTCATCTGGCTGCGTCGCCCGGCGCCGGCGCCGGTGGCACCGCCTGCCACCACCCCGGCGCCACAGAACGAGGCCGGCGAGGAAGAGGACGTGCGCATCCGCATTTCCCCTCCGCCCGCCGGCTGAGGTTTCCATGCCGCCGCGCGCCCGGGCCGGGCGTCGCGGCGCGACTCACTCCGCTGCCGCAGCCCTGGTCACGCCACCCGGGCCGCGATGGCTGCGGGCTGCCTTGGCCGCGTCCAGCTCGGCCGGGCTGAGCTTGCCGTCGCCGTCGGTGTCGACCTTCTTGAACCACGCCTGGCGGCGCTTCTCGGCCGTCGCCGCGCGGTCGGTCTGGTCGACGAAGCCATCCTTGTTCGCGTCCATGCGTTCGAAGCGCGCGGCAGCCGCGGCCATCGCCTCGGCCTTGCTGATGCGCCCGTCCTTGTCGGCGTCGGCCCCCATGAACGGATGGCCGCCGCTGCCGCGATGATGGCTGCGACCGCCATGCCGGCCATGCTTCATCCGGGGCAGCTCACCGCGCTCGAGCCGGCCGTCGCCGTTGCGGTCCAGGGTGTCGAAGCGCGCGGCCAGGCGAGGATGCGCCGCGGCCTCCTTGCGATCGACCACGCCGTCCGTGTTGGCATCCAGCGCCGCGCGCGGCCTGGCGGGAGCTTCCGGTGCGGCCGGCGCCTGGGCCATGGCGGCACCGGCGGTGAAGGCCAGGATCGCGGCGGCAATCAGTGAAGGGGTCTTGTTCACGTGTATCTCCAGTCGATGAGTGACGTGTTGGCCACGACAGGGAAAACGCCGCCACCGCCACGGGGTTGACCCTTGCCGCGGCCATGTTCAGCGGCCAGCCGGTTGCATCGGGCCGTGCCGCGCGGGCCCCGGGGGTATGCTGGCCATCGACGCCGACCTCCACCGCCATGGGCCACGACAGCCTCTCCACCGACGACCTGCGCCTCTACCAGACCGGCAGCCACCCCTGCGGCTACTGGCCCGAACGCGAGGCCCGCGACCTGGTGCTGGATCCGCGCGATCCGCGCCTGGCGCGCGTGTACCCGCACGCGCTGGAATGGGGTTTCCGCCGGTCCGGCGACATCGTCTACCGACCGCACTGCCTCGGCTGCCGCGCCTGCGTGGCGGTGCGCATCCCGGTGGAGGCGTTCGCCCCGGGCCGCAGCCAGCGTCGCTGCCTGGCGGCCAACGCTGGGGTCAGCGCGCGGGTGGCGCCGGCCGACCGCACAGCGGAGAACTTCGCGCTGTACCGGCGCTACCTGCAGGCCCGCCATCGCGACGGCGGGATGGACGACCATGGCACCGTCGAGTTCGACCAGTTCCTGGTCGGGGCATGGTCGGATACCCGCTTCCTGGAACTGCGCGAGCCGGCCGCCGGCGACGGCCCCGGGCGGCTGCTGGGCGTGGCGGTGACCGACCGGGTGCCCGACGGGCTGTCGGCGGTGTACACGTTCTTCGAGCCCGACCTCGCCCGCCGCGGCCTGGGCACCCTGGCGATCCTGCGCCAGCTGGAATGGGCGCGGCGCGAGGGGCTGCGGTACCTCTACCTGGGCTACTGGATCCAGGGCCACGCCCGCATGGACTACAAGCGCCGCTTCCAGCCGCTGGAGGCCTTCGACGGACGTGGCTGGCACCCGTTCCCGGAATGACGCCGGCGGCATGCGAAGATCCGCGCATGCGCACCTTTCTCCTGTCCCTCCTGCTTCCCGCCCTGATGCTGACCGCCTGCGCCACGCCCTTCGCGGCGCCGCGGCCCGCCGATGTTCCACTGCGCGTGGCCACCTACAACGTCTCGCTGTACGACGACCAGCCTGGCGGCCTGGTATCCCGGCTGCAGGCCGGTGACGGCGGTGCGCGCAAGGTCGCCGCCGTGCTGCAGCGGGTGCGCCCGGACCTGGTGCTGCTCAACGAGTTCGACTACGACCCGGATGGCCGCGCCGCGGACCTGTTCCAGCGCACATACCTGGAGCAGGCCCAGCCCGGCGGCGGCGACCCGCTGCACTATCCGTACCGCTACCTGGCCCCGGTCAACACCGGCGTACCCAGCGGCCTGGACCTGGATGGCAACGGCACGGTTGGGGGCGAGGGCCGCGAGCGCGGCAACGACGCGTGGGGCTACGGCTTGCACCCGGGCCAGTACGGCATGCTGGTGCTGTCGCGGCATCCTATCGATGCGGCCGCGGTGCGCAGCTTCCAGCTGCTGCGCTGGAGCGCGATGCCCGGCGCGCGGCGCCCGCTCGATCCGGCCACCGGCAGGCCGTGGCACGCGGATGCGACCTGGGCGCAGCTGCGGCTTTCGTCCAAGTCGCACTGGGACGTGCCGGTACGCACGCCGCAAGGCACGCTGCATTTCCTGGTCTCGCATCCGACCCCGCCGGTGTTCGACGGCCCGGAAGACCGCAACGGCGCGCGCAATGCCGACGAGATCGAACTGTGGCGGCACTACATCTCCGCCGGCACGCCGTCGTGGCTGTGCGACGACGCCGGCCGCTGCGGCGGCCTGGCCGCGGATGCGCGGTTCGTCATCGCCGGTGACCTCAACAACGACCCGGTGGACGGCGACGGCCGGCACGAGGCCATCACCGGGCTGCTGGAGCACCCGCGCGTGCTGCGCATGGCCACGCCGCGTTCCGAGGGCGGCGCGGCGAGGGCGCGCGCGTATGCCGAGGCCGGGTTGCAGCGCCGCGGTGCGCCGGAACATGTCACCGGCGACTTCGGCCCGCGCGCCGGTGCGATGCGGCTGGATTACGTGATTCCTTCCACCGGCTTCAGTACCGGCGGCAGCGGCGTGTTCTGGCCGCCGGCCTCCGATCCGGCCGCGGCGATCGCCGATGGCAGCGACCACCACCTGGTATGGGTGGACCTGGCCTTCGTGCACCCGGCGGTCGATTGATCGTGATCAACAGCCGCGGCGGCATGGCGTGGTGCAATCCTGCCCATGAACGCCATCGCCCTCCCGCACAGTGCGCGTGCCGCGCAGATCCGCCAGACGCTGGATGAACTCAACGGCTCCAGCGCCGACATCGAAGCCTCCGCGCTGGTCTCCATCGACGGCCTGCTGATCGACGCGTCCATGCCGCAGGGCATGGACGAGGACCGCATCGGCGCCATGTCCGCCGCCCTGCTCTCCCTCGGCGGGCGCACCGCGCGCGAGCTCGGCCGCGGCCGCCTCGAGCGGGTCCTGGTCCAGGGCGAGCATGGCCACGTGATCATGACCGCCGCCGGCGAGGAGGCGGTACTGACCGTGCTGACCCGCGCCGAGGTCAGGCTCGGCCTGGCGTTCCTGGACATCAAGCGGGCCGCGCAGGCGCTCGGCCGCATCGTCTGAGGGCGCGTCGATGAGTCGCCTTGCGGACATGACCCCGCCCGCCGGCCCGCACCGGCGCGCCGTGCACACCTTCCATGACGGCACCTCCCGCACTGTTTACTGGAGCGACGAGGAAGTGCCCTATCCCGATGGCCGCCTGATCGTCTCGCGCACCGGGCTGGACGGCGTGATCACCCACGCCAACGATGCCTTCGTCGAGCTCAGCGGCTACAGCCGCGAGGAGCTGATCGGCGCCCCCCACGGCATCCTGCGCCATCCGGACATGCCGCGCGCCGCCTTCGCCGACCTGTGGGAAACCCTCAAGTCCGGGCGCAAGTGGCACGGCTACGTCAAGAACCTGCGCAAGGACGGCAGGCACTACTGGGTCTACGCCACCGCCCTGCCGAACGTGCGCAACGGCCAGGTCGTCGGTTACACCTCGGTGCGGCGCAAGCCCTCCCGCCGCGCGATCGAGAACGTGCTGCCGCTGTACCGGCAGTGGCTGCAGCAGCAAGCGGCGGAGGCCAGCGCATGACCCTCAACCTGCTGGTCGCCCCGGACTTCGCGCCGGAAAGCTTCTCCGGCTGGTACATGCTCGGCACCCTGCTGCAGCAGCGCTCGGGCCTGCGCCTGCACCTGCTGATGCCGGCCGACGCACGCGAGCAGGCGCAGATGCTGCGCGACGGCCTGGCCGACCTGGTCTACGCCAACCCGTTCGACGCCACCTCCCTGATCCGCGGCGAGGGCTACCAGGCCTTCGCGCGCCCGGCCGGACAGTCCAACGAAATGGTGATCGCCACCGCGGCCGGCTCGCCACTGCAGCGGGCCGAGGACCTGCAACCCGGCTGCCGCATCGCCGTGACCGACAACCGCGACGTGCGCCTGATCGGCCTGCGCCTGCTGGAACCGGCCGACCTCACCGAGGCCCACATCCAGTGGCAGGCCGCCAGCAGCTACCAGGCTGCGGCACGCATGACCCTGGCTGGCCAGGTCGATGCCGGCTTCTTCCTGGCCTCCGCCTACCACGCCCTGGCCCGGATGACGCGTGAGCGGTTGAAGGTGCTGGTGGAAAGCAGGTTGCGCGACATCAGCCACGTGCTGCTGGCGCACCCGCGCGTAGGCCAGGACCTTGAGCCGCTGGCGCAGGCCCTGCTCGGCGTGCGCGCGGACGCGGCGGGCGATGCGCAGGTGCTGCAGGCAC
>JBQGEI010000093.1:0-1774 GCA_052039535.1 Pseudoxanthomonas sp. | reverse complement strand
CGGTCATGCCCGTCTGCAGCACGTACGATGCAGGGGCGGCATGGGGGCCGCCCGTATCCGTACGTCCTTCCGCCGGTAGTGCCGGAGCCACGCGCATGAGTCCGACACAAGCAGAGTTCCGACGCCAGCATGCGCCGGACGCCGCCTTGCTCGCCCAGGCGCGCGAAGCGTTCCTGCCTGCGCTGGGGGAGGCGTTCGCGGTGGCGGTCGCCCGCTATGACGACGTCCTGTTCGACCGCGCCGAGCGGGCTGGCGCCTCCCAGCTGCTGTTCCTGGACGGCATGCGCGAGCTGCGGCGCCACCGCGAAGACATCGCCGCGCGCTTCGGCCGCCAGCTCGCGCTGGCGTGGGAGTCGCTGGAGGACGGCGCACCACTGTCGGCCGAGGGCGCGCTTTCCGCCGGCGAGGGCGGCGGGCTGAGCCTGGTGCCCGAGCACGAACTGGAATCGCGCCTGGCCGCGCGCAACCTTGCCGCCGCGCTCCAGCGCGAATGCAAGGACGTGCTGGGCCGGCTGGAACGCCGCCTGGGCTGGATCGCCGGCGGCGCCGGCCTGGATGCCGACAGCAACCCGATCGGCCCGGAACATATCGGCGTGGCCGTGCACGAGGCCTTTTCCGGATGCGAACTGGCGCCGGAAGTGCGCCTGGTGCTGATCAAGCTCTGCGAGCGCGACCTGGGTCCGCTGGTAGCCAAGCTGTACGAGGCGCTGGACCAGCGCCTGGTGCGCGCTGGCGTGCTGCCGGGCCCGGCGACGCGTCCGCCGCCGCGTCCGGCTGCGCCGACGCGCGCCGACGCCCCGGCGGTTGAATCCCTGTTCGAACGCGTGCCGGAGGAGCCGGGCGCGGTTGCCGGCTGGAACGATGCGCCTGCCGATGAGTTCTCGCCGGCATGGGCGGCGCGTTTCATGGAACGCTGGGCGGGCAACCGCGCCACCCTGGAGCAGCAGTACGGGGCCGGGCAGGCCCCCGGCACGCCGGCTCCCGGTGGCGTCCCGGTGCCGGGCGATTCGGCCGCCCAGGGCATGCTGATGGAGGCGCTGCACCACCTGTTGCAGCAGAGCCGCGACCTCCGGGGCGGCGCCGAGCAGGCAGCCGGAACCATCCAGCAGGCGCAGGGCCAGCAGCGGCCGCTGAGCCAGCGCGAGATGCTGTCGGTGCTGTCCCTGCTCCAGGCCACCCCGACGGCGACCCTGCGCGCGGCCATCGGCGACGAGCACGAGTCGCTGTCCCAGCGCCTCAAGAGCGAGGTGCTGTCCAACGCCAGCCAGTTGGGCGTGGACCCGGCCAGCACCCGCCTGGATCCCAAGGACGAGGACGCGATCGACCTGGTCGGCATGCTGTTCGACGTGCTGCTGGACGAGCGCGACCTGGCCGGCCGCCCGCGCGAGCTGATCGGCCGCCTGGTGGTGCCGTTCGTGAAGGTCGCGCTGCTGGACCGGCGCATGTTCGTGCAGAAGACCCATCCGGCCCGGCGCCTGCTCAACGCGCTGGCCGAGGCCTGCGAGGGCAACCAGGGCGAGAGCGCGGCCGAGCGCACGCTGCTGGCCAAGGTCGAGGAGATCATCGAGCGGCTGGTGGCCGAGTTCAACGAGAACCTGGCCATCTTCATGACCCTGGAGGAGGAGTTCCGCGACTTCCTCGAGCAGCACCGCCGGCGGGTGGAGATCACCGAGCGCCGCGCCGCGGAGATCCAGCGTGGCCAGGAGCGGCTCGAACAGGCCCGGCAGCGTGCCCAGTCAGAGCTGGATGAACGGCTGGAGGACGTGGAGCTGCC
>JBQGEI010000092.1:0-8474 GCA_052039535.1 Pseudoxanthomonas sp. | reverse complement strand
CCCAGGCCTGGGGCGACCCGCTCCCGATCCTCGACGGCAACGTCAAACGTGTGTTCGCACGCTGGCACGGCATCGATGGCTGGCCTGGCACGCCGGCAGTGGAGAAGCGGATGTGGGCGCTGGCCGCCGACCACGTGTCGCACGTCCCCGCCGGCCGCATGGCCGACTACACCCAGGCGCAGATGGATTTCGGGGCGACCCAGTGCACACGCAGCGCCCCGGCCTGCCTCACCTGCCCGCTCGCAGGCGATTGCTCGGCGCTGGCGCAGGGCCTGGTCCAGGCACTGCCCACCCCAAGGCCCGGCAAGGTCCTGCCCGAGCGCGAGGCGATCGCCCTGCTGCTGGAAGACGCCGACGGTCGCCTGCTGCTGCAGCGCCGGCCGCCCACCGGGATCTGGGCGTCCCTGTGGACCCTGCCCCAGGACGACACCGAGGCCGGCCTGCGGACGTGGTTCGCGCAGGCGATCGACGGGGATTTCGATGCGGCCGAAGCAATGGCGCCGATCGTGCACACCTTCAGCCACTACCGGCTGCACCTGCAGCCGTTGCGCCTGCGCCGGGTCGCCCCGAGCGACCGCGTGGGCGACAATGAGGCGCAGCGCTGGGTCACCCGCGCCGAGCTGGCCGGCCTTGGCCTGCCCGCGCCGATCCGCAAGCTGCTAGACACCCTTTGAGTGAGCAGGCCAATGTCCCGCACGATCTTCTGCCAGTACGAACAACGCGAGGCCGAAGGCCTGGATTTCATCCCATGGCCCGGCGAGCTCGGCAAGCGGATCCACGCCGGAATCGGCAAGGGCGCCTGGGCGACCTGGCTGGCCCACCAGACGATGCTGATCAACGAGAACCGCCTGTCGCCGCGTGACCCGCAGCACCGCGCGTTCCTTGAGGAGCAGATGGAGAAATTTCTGTTCGGCGGCGGCGCCGACAAGCCCGCCGGCTACGTCCCACCCTCAGGGGCGGCCTAGGAGATCGCCGTCACCTGCCGCGCTGCAGGCGCCCGGGAGGCCATGGATCGTCGGCCGGGCAGGCCTCGCCGGAGCACGGCGGCGTGACGACATGCCGCGGCCCAGCCTGGGTGGCTTCCAGCGGCGGCATCAGCAATGCGCATCGGCGTCGTGACAGGTGCGCCTGGACCAGCAGCACGATCGCAGTGCGGCGTTGGGACAGCCCGCTCGCGGCGGTTCGATCTGCGCCGGCAACGCGCTCCAACGGAACGGACTGTCGTCGCTAGGCCAGAGTCGCTGACGCGCACCATCCTCCAGGCCCTTGCGTACCGGATGCGAAGCGAGTCGGGCCGGCTGCGCCACCCCGAACCCACCCCGATCTGAAGGCAGCCGCGTGCGCTGCAGCGCGTCCGCTTGCGCCCTGGCGGCGCCCCACGTGTATGCCAGTCCGGAACGCGGCACCCGCCCCGACCCGACAGATCTGCGGGCTGGCGTGGTGCGGGTCGATAAGAAAAGCCCCGGCCCGGCGTCCTGCCGGTGGCGTGGTCCTTGGCAGAGCGGTATCCCTTTCCAGTGCATGCCGTCCTGCCGGGGCGAAGCCAGCATGCCAAAGCCCTGAAGGCCTGTAAGTCGGGAAAGCCTGCGGCGTTGGGTAGGAATTTTCCTACCCCGACTGCACTCGCGGCATGAACCCATTGCCGGGCACCGACCAGGAGGCCGGCGCGGACCTGCCGTCGCACCTCATTCGGGTGGATCACCACGTCTGAAGCACGCGACCCGGCGTCATCCCGGCCCAGCGACCCGTCAAGTGCGCCGCCTTCGCCATCACCGCCCGGAACAGGCCGTGGCCGGACGTGCGACGGGCATGGAAGTCGCCGGCGGGCAGCGCGCAGGAGCAAGGCCCGGCTGGTGCGCCGGCCCTTTGTCGATACCCGGAAACGAAAAACGGACCCGAAGGTCCGTTTCCGCGAGGCACCCCGAGCGAGGTCCCTGATGTGGTGGCCGGGGAGGGAATCGAACCCCCGACACGGGGATTTTCAATCCCCTGCTCTACCAACTGAGCTACCCGGCCATTCCTGCTGCGGCTTGCCGCTGCGAGGGGCGGCATCATAACCAGCCACGCAGGATCCGACAAGCAGGTCGTGCGATGAATATTGCCGAAGCCCCGCGCCGTCCCCGGCGGCGCTCGGGCATGATGGCCTGCCGAGCCCAGGAGCACCGGTCATGAAGAGGTTTCCCCTGCTGGTCACGTGGCCCCTCGCAATAGCACTGGCAGCCTGTGCCGGCTCTCCGCGCCTGGGCGACGGGGAACGACTGGCGCAGTACCGCGCGCAGGCCGGCGAGCCGGTACCCGGCATGCGGCTGCGCGGGGAGCTGGTCGGCTGGAGGGCGGTGGGCGACAACGCGCTGGTGGTCTGGACCCGCCCGCGTGAGGCGTGGCTGCTGGACCTCGGCGGCCCCTGCCACGATCTGGCCCATGCGACCGCGATCTCCATCAGCAGCAATACCTCCCGCGTCCAGGCACGGCTGGACAGCGTGCAGCCGTTGGGGCCGATGGTCAGCCAGGTCGGGCGTGTGGGCTGCCGGATCATGGAAATCCGCCCCCTCGACGCGGCCTCCCTGGAGCAGGCCGATGCCCGCGCGCCCGGCGGATCGGCATCACCGCGGCCGGCTCCGGTTGCACCCGGCAGCTGATCCCGCGCGCGGGGAATCTTCCTACGCCCCGCCGGGTGGACTTCCGATTGCCGGCGACGACCGGGTGAGGCAGATTCGCGCATGTAGCCGATCGCAGCCGCAGGTGGGGACCCTCATGGATTGCCGACTGCTCAGCATCAACAAGGACCATCGCGGGTGCGTGCTGCTCGACCGCGGCCGGCCCATCGCCTCCTACACCAACCTCGAGGCGGCCCTGGAGCTGGCCCGCACCTTGGTGGAGGCGAACCGCCTGCGCTCCGGTCCTCCGGTGGTGGTCGAGGTCCGGCGCTACGGCCAGCGTCCACGCCGTATCCGCGTGGACTGAGCAGCCGCCCCGCGGGGGCTTCGCGTCCCGGGTGCTAGCATCCGCCGGCCATGGCCAGCGGAGACCGTATGCGCACCTTCGTTCTGACTTCCCTGCTGCTGGGTGGCTGCCTGCTGGCGCCAGCGGTGGCCCGCGCATCGCAACCGGTCACTTCCGTCCCGGCGCTGGACCTGTCGCGCTACGCCGGCCAGTGGCATGAGATCGCCCACCTTCCGCTGGTGTTCCAGCGCGGTTGCGCCGGCGACATCACCGCCCAGTACAGCCTGCGCAGCGATGGCAGCATCGGGGTGCGCAACGCCTGTCGCACGCACGAGGGTGGCCTGGCTTCGGTCGAAGGAGTGGCGCGCCAGGTCCAAGGCCATGCGGCGCGCCTGCAGGTGCGGTTCGCGCCGGGTTGGCTGGGCTGGCTGCCGTGGGTCTGGGCCGACTACTGGGTGATCGCGCTGGATGCCGATTACCAGTGGGCGATGGTCGGGGAACCGGACCGCAAGTACCTGTGGATCCTGTCACGCGAGCCCTCCATGGACGCGGCGCTGTTCGCGCGCCTGAAACAGCAGGCGCAGGACATGGGCTATGACCTGTCTCCACTGGTGCTCGCCGCACCGTTGCGCGACAGCGGCCTCGCACCGGACGCCGCCCGGGACGAGGCCGATGGCGCACCCGTGCAGTCGCCCGACCTCACCGGCCAGGACCGGTCACGGTAGTATCCTGCCGCCCGGTCGGATGGAGGCGGCATGAAGCGATTTCCTCAGCGGTTCGTTCCTTTCGTCGCGCTGGCCGTGGCCATCGCGCTGGTCGCCGGCTGCGGTGGCAAGCCCAGGCGGGTCTCGACGCCGGCCGCGTCCATCCAGCAGCTGACGGTCGAGAACGACGGCAGCTGGACGGTCGACGTGCGTCTGCACAACTACAGCAGCATGCCCATGCGGTTCGACCAGGTCGCACTGGCGGTCACCGTCGACGAGCACGATGCGGGCAAGCTGTCCGCTTCGCCGGCGATGCAGATCGGGCCCTCCGCGGCCGACGTGGTCCGCACCACGGTCCGCCCGCAGGGGATGGCCCGGCTGGCGGTGGCCGACGCGCTGGCGGGACGGCGCGCGCTGTCCTATCGCCTGGCCGGAACCGTGAGCGCCACGCCCGAGGACGCCAGGAAGGCACGGGTGTTCGACGTGGATGCGGATGGCACCCTCAACCCGGCGCCCGGCCTGCCCGGGGTCCTGCGCTGAGGGCTTGACCCAAACCGTCATCTTTCGGGTATAAGCTTGGGTCCCGATGGAGACGGATACGGCAAGGCTAGATCCGATCTTCGCCGGGGCTGCGGTACCGGCGGATGAGGCGGCTTCGCTCCGCACCCGGGCAGGCGCGCCGCGCGTACTGTCGCTGGACGCCCACGGCCGGGCGATGGACTGGATCCACTGGCAGGAGGCGACCTGCCTCTACGCCCGCGACGCGGTCGCATGGACCCTCGGCACTCCCTGCATGCGCGTGCATGGCGGCATCAGCCGCGACACCGGCGCGCGCAGCGTCATCGAGCTGCACCCCATCGTCGCCACCCGGGGCCATGCCCGGGCCCGTGCGCTGGATCCGACCCCGGCGCTTTCCAATCCGGCGCTGTTCGCGCGCGATTCGCACCTGTGCCTGTATTGCGGCGAGCAGTTCGCGCGTCCGCAGCTCACCCGGGACCATGTGATCCCCCTGTCGCGTGGCGGCCTGGACATCTGGGAGAACGTGGTCAGCGCCTGCTTCCAGTGCAATTCCCGCAAGGGCAGCCGCACACCCCACCAGGCGCACATGCCGTTGCTGGCCGTGCCCTACCGGCCGAGCTGGATCGAGCACCTGATCCTGTCCAACCGCAATATCCTGGCCGACCAGATGGCGTTCCTGCGCGCGCAGCTGCCCCGCCGCTCCAAGCTCTCGCCCTGACCTGCCTGGCCTGGCGCCGCGCCCAGCCACGCTGCAGGACAGCAAACCGCGTGCAACGGCGCTTCCTCCACGGGACCGCCGTGCTGGCCGCGTACCCATCGCCAGCGGCAATACCGGCGCGTTCCGGCATGCCGAGGCAGGTCGCCGACGACCGCACCCGGGCCACACCGGGACACCTTTGCTTGCCCCGTCACGCTCCGGGGGAGGAAAATGGGCCACCGTATGGTTTTCCGGCCCCGATGATCGACTCACAACGCTACCCGCGGCTTGCCCGCATCGACTCGCCCGCGGACCTGCGCCGCTTCGACGAGGCCGAGCTGCCCGCGGTCGCCGACGAGTTGCGCGCCTACCTGATCGAGTCGGTCGGCCGCAGCGGCGGCCACTTCGGCGCGGGCCTGGGCGTGGTCGAGCTGACCGTGGCGCTGCACTGGATGTTCCAGACGCCGGTGGACCAGCTGGTGTGGGACGTAGGCCACCAGACCTACCCGCACAAGATCCTGACCGGACGCCGCGACACCATCCACACGGTCAAGCAGAAGGACGGCGTGGCGCCGTTCCCCAAGCGCGAGGAAAGCGAGTACGACACCTTCGGCGTGGGCCATTCCTCGACCTCCATCTCCGCCGCGCTGGGCATGGCCATCGCCCTGCAGCAGGCCGGTGACGAGCGCAGCGTGGTGGCGGTGATCGGCGATGGCTCGATGACCGCCGGCATGGCCTACGAGGCCCTGAACCACGCCGGGGGCATGGATGAGGAACCCAACCTGCTGGTGATCCTCAACGACAACCGCATGTCGATCTCCGAAGCGGTGGGCGGGCTGACCAAGATGCTCGGCCGCATGACCGGCAGTGCCACCCTCAACCGCCTGCGCGAGGGCGGCAAGAAGCTGCTGGGCGACAAGAACAAGCCGCCGGCTCGTTTCGTGCGCCGCTGGGAAGAGCACTGGAAGGGCCTGTTCGTGCCCTCGACGCTGTTCGAGGAGATGGGCTTCCACTACACCGGCCCGATCGACGGCCACGATCTGCCCGCGCTGCTGGGCGCGCTGCGCACGCTCAAGACCCTCAAGGGCCCTCAGCTGCTGCACGTGATCACCACCAAGGGGAAGGGCTACGAGCTGGCCGAGGGCGACCAGATCGGCTACCACGCCGTGGGACCCTTCGATCCCAGCAAGGGCCTGGTGGCCAAGGGCGGTGCCAAGAAGCCGACCTACACCGACGTGTTCGGCGACTGGCTGTGCGATGCCGCCGCCGCCGAGCCGCGGCTGATGGGCATCACCCCCGCCATGCGCGAAGGCTCCGGGCTGGTCCGCTTCTCGAAGGAATATCCGCAGCGCTACTTCGACGTGGCCATCGCCGAACAGCACGCGGTGACCCTTGCCGCCGGCATGGCCACCCAGGGCGCCAAGCCGGTCGTGGCGATCTACTCCACCTTCCTGCAGCGCGGCTACGACCAGCTGGTGCACGACGTCGCGACCCAGAAGCTGGACGTGCTGTTCGCGATCGACCGCGGCGGCGTGGTCGGCCCGGACGGAGCCACCCATGCCGGAAACCTCGACCTGAGCTTCCTGCGCTGCGTGCCCAACATGGTGCTGATGGCGCCGGCCGACGAGAACGAATGCCGGCAGATGCTGACCACCGGCCTGCGCCACCCCGGGCCTGCGGCGGTGCGCTATCCACGCGGCACCGGGCCCGGCGTGGCGATCGAGCCGGCGCTGGACACGCTTCCACTCGGCAAGGCGCAGCTGCGCCGCACCGGCAAGGGCGGCGTGGCGCTGCTGGCCTTCGGCGCGACCGTGTCCGCGGCCGAGGCGGTGGCCGCGGAACTGGACCTGACCGTGGTCAACATGCGCTTCATCAAGCCGCTGGACCGGGAACTGGTACTCGAGCTGGCGCGCAGCCACGACGGCCTGGTGACGATCGAGGACAACGTGGTCGCCGGCGGCGCCGGCTCGGCCGTGTCGGAACTGCTCAATGCCGAGGGCGTGGCCATGCCCCTGCTGCAGTTGGGCCTGCCGGACGCGTTCCAGCATCACGCCAGCCGCGAGGACTTGCTGGCCGAGGCCGGTATCGACGCCGGGGGCATACGCGCGGCAGTGCTGCGGCGCTGGCCGCGGTTGGACGGAAGCACCCTGCCGCGCGCCGCCGAAGCCTGAAGCGCCCCGGGCCGGCACCACGCGCGCCGGCCGTCAGGGCACCGACCGCCCCAACCGGCGTCTTCAGTCCGGCGGCAGCTGCGCGGCCGGGGCTGGCCCCTTCGCGCCCTCGACCGATTCCGGCTCGTGGTCCGGGGCCTGCACTTGGTAGCCACGCGCCGCCAGGCCCGCCACGAAGCCCCCTTGCCCGTGCAGCAGGCTCTCGATCGGCAGGGTCGCGAAAGAGACCGGATGCTCGGCCAGCGCCGCAGTGGCCGCCTGCAGCCACTGCGCCCGCAGCCGCGCTTCCACATCGGTGAAGCCACGTTTGCGCGCGGTATCGGTCTGCACCCAGGCCTCCAGGCAGGCCAGGATCTGGTTGCCGTCCGGCGGCATCGCCCTGAGTTCGGCCAGGTCTCCGGTCGCCCAGGCGTTGGCGCGCCGCGCCGCCTGCGGCAGCCCATGCTCGACCAGGTCCAGGGTGCGGACGAAGCACTCCAGGTCCTGCGGCTGCATCGCCTCGTCGCGGAAATCCGCCAGTGCCTTGCGCGGATCGGAAACCTTGATCGCCAGCACCGTCGACACCGGCTCCAGACCGCGCGCCCTGGCCGCCTTGTCGACCACCGGCGCGACCAAGCCGCCGCGGCGCAGCCCATGGTGCTTGAGCGCGGCCTTATACAGCTCATAGGCGGCGATCGCGGGGCGCTTCTTCTCCACGCCACGGTCGCGCCCGAGGTACTGCGCCTTGAGACGGCCCCAGCGCGCATGCACGTCCGCCGGCAGCAGCTCCTCCAGGGTTCTGCCATCGGCGTTGCGCTGGGCACGCATGGCAGCCGGTACCAGGGTCAAGCCGCGCAGCAGGCCCACGTCGGCGCTCACGCTGACGCCCGGCGCGCCGAGCACCACCCCGGCCTGTTCCAGCACCCGGCGCACCTCCGAGGCCTGCCATTGCATGTCGGCCGGCAGCGGTGACTGGGTGCCCAGGATGTACAGGACGTGGCCGTCGCTGCCGACGACCCGCCAAAGTCCCGGACCGGGCTGCACCCCGCTGACCACCACCGCATCCATGTCGACCACGGCCACCGCATCGGCCGCCTGCTCGGCACCGGCCGGAGCCTCCGCCGGCATCGCCTGCGCACGACCCGCCACCCCTGCCAGCACCACGACCGCCATCGCCCACGTCCAACCGAGCCGCATGTCCACCTCCGTGTTTCCGGGCGCAAGCATACCCGCCCGCGGAGGCCTGTCGCGCCCGCGGCGACCGCACGCCGCCCGGCTTGCGGCCGGACGAAAAAGGGCCCACCGCGAACGGTGAGCCCTTGATCGGATATCGAATTGGTCGGGGTAGCCGGATTCGAACCGACGACCACTTGTCCCCCAGACAAGTGCGCTACCAGGCTGCGCTATACCCCGGGAAAAACGTCCGCCCTGGTGGGCGGGCTGGCGATTATACCGGTTGCC
>JBQGEI010000091.1:0-4014 GCA_052039535.1 Pseudoxanthomonas sp. | reverse complement strand
GCACGGATGACGCGCAGCCGCGGGTAGCGTCCCCGGGCCGCCGCGCTGCGGTGCACGTTGTCCTGCCCCAGCCGCGCTGGCTACCGTGTGCAGTCCGGGAACAACAGGATTGGACCAATGAGGAAGGCTGCCGCCACGCTGCTGGGACTTTGCATGATGCTGGCCGGGGCGCCGCAAGCCGCCGCCGGAGCGGCCGCCACGCCGCTGTCGGCCCACGCGCAGGTCGCGCGCATGGGGGCAGGCGTCAACGTGCTCGGCTACGACGACTACTGGAAGTCCGGTGCGCAGGGCAACTACCGGGAAGAACACTTCCGCGCCATCCGCGAGGCCGGGTTCGGCACCGTGCGCGTGGTGCTGTTCACCTTCCCGCACCTGGACGGGGAGGGCAGGCTGGACCCGCAATGGCTCGACAAGCTCGACCAGGTGGTGGCCTGGGGTCGCGCCCACGACCTGCAGATGATCCTGGACGTGCACGATTTCATGGCCTGCGCCGAGGACGCGGCCAGCTGTACAGGCAAGCTGGAAAAGGTGTGGGGGCAGCTGGCCGCCCGCTACGCCGACCAGCCGGCCTCGCTGATGTTCGAACTGCTCAACGAGCCGCACGGCCAGCTGGACGAACACGCCTGGAACGCGCTGCTGCCGAAGCTGCTGGCGGTGGTGCGCAAGACCAACCCGACCCGCAACGTGGTGGTGGGGCCGGCCAGTTGGAACAGCTTCCGCTACCTGGACAGGCTGCAGCTGCCGCGCCACGACCGCCACCTGATCGTGACCTTCCACTATTACGAGCCGTTCGACTTCACCCACCAGGGCGCCAGCTGGGTGGAGGAGCAGTTCTCGAAGCTGAGCGGCGTGCGCTTCGGCAGCCAGGAGCAGCTCGCGCAGATCGGCCGGGATTTCGACCAGGTCAGGGCCTGGTCGCTCAGGCATGACCGCCCGGTGTTCCTGGGCGAATTCGGCGCCTACGACCACGCGCCACTGGAGGACCGGGTGCGGTGGACCTCGACCGTCGCCCGTGCCGCCGAGGCGCGCGGCTTCGCGTGGGCCTACTGGCAGTTCTCCAGCGACTTCGTGGTCTACGACTTCCAGCAGCAGGCCTGGGTGCAGCCGATCCTCAAGGCGCTGCTGCCCCACTCGCCGGCACTGGAGGACTGAGCGTCGCGCCCCTGGCCGCCGCCACCGCCTGAACCGGTGGCGGCTCGAGGGGGCCGGGGCCGGGCAGGGGATGCCGCGCGACGGTAGGATGGCGCTCCCCCGAGCAGAACGCCTTCCCCGATGCGGGCCAGACACTTCCACGCCCGCGCCCGGGCATGAGCGAAGCCAGCCTCCCCACGCCCAAAGCCCGTACCCGCAGCGAGCGCCTGCAGCCATGGCTGGCCGCGGTGGCCAGCGTGGTGCTGCACCTGCTGATGCTGGCGGTCCTGATGTGGGCCAAGCCGCCACCGGTGCTGGCCGACACCTCCGGCGCGGCCAGTGGCGGGCGCATCCGGGTGGATTTCGTCGGCCAGCCGCAACCGGATCCGCCGCAGCCGCAGGACGCCCGGGCCACGCCGCTGCCGCCGGCGCCGGCGCGCCGTCTCGATCCGCAGGAACTGCTGGATCCGGACCGGCTGCTGCTGGCGGCCGACCCGGAGCCGCAGCCCGAACCGCCCGAGCCGCCCCCGCAGGTCGAGCCCAGGCCGTCGCCGGCGCGCACCGCCCGGGCCGAGGCGGTCCCGGACCGTTCGCCCCTGCGGCAACCGCCGCACCCGTGGAACGGTCGTCCGCCGGGCATGGTCGAGGACACCACCACCGAGCTGGACGACGGCCGCGACGGCGGCATGGCCGACAACCAGGGACGCCGCGACCAGCCCGACGCCGGATCCCAGGTGATGGACGTGGGCGGCTACCAGGTGATCTACGAACTGCTCGGCGAGCAGACACTGCGCGACTGGATCGCGCAGGGGCTGACCGAGGTGGCCATTCCGCTGCCGGGCACCCGCCAGCGCATGGTGTGTCCGGCGGAGGTCGCGCTGCGGCGCGGTGCCAGCAAGTGCCGGATGCTGGACCCGGCCTCAGCCGAGATGATCGGGATCGGCGACGCGCGCGAGGTCATCTCGGTGCGCTACGTCTACCACCTCGGCGAACTGGTGTGGCGCGGGCCAGGGCCTTACCGCTGACCCGCGCCACCCGGCTCAGGACTTCTTGCGGTCCAGGTAGCCGTGCATCTTCAGCCACGCGGCCCAGGCCTCGAACCAGCCGGTGCTGGTGGTGTCCTTCTGGTACATGCCGAAGCCATGGCCACCCTGCTCGTAGTAGTGGAATTCCACCGGGCGGCCGGCCTTCTGCCAGCTCTCGACCAGGCCGAAGCCCTGGTTGTTGAACAGGCCGTCGTCGGCGGCCAGGGCCACGAACATCGGCGGGGCGTCGGCCGGAACATTCTCCGAGGTGGTGATCGGGCCGTAGATGTTGCCGATGAAGGCCGGCCTGGCGTCCTCGCCGTGCAGGGCGGTGGTCAGGGTCAGCATCGCGCCGGCGGAGAAGCCGATCATGCCGATGCGGTCCGGATCCACGTTCCACTCGCCGGCCCGGCTGCGCACCAGGGCGAAGGCGGCACGGGCGTCGGCCAGCTGCGGGGCCAGCATCTTCGCCGCATCGACCGCGCCCGGGTCACGTGGCGGACGCGGGCCGGAAAGCATCTGCCGGATCGACTCGGCAAAGCCGTCCAGGTCGGCCGGGGTCTGGTTGAGGCGGTACTTGAGCACGAACGCGGCCACGCCCTTCTCGTTGAGCGCGCGGGCCACGTCCCAGCCCTCGTTCTCCATCGACAGCGAGCGGAAGCCGCCACCCGGGGCCACGATCACCGCCGCGCCGGTGGCCTTGGCCGGGTCGGGCAGGAACGGAGTCAGGGTGGCTTCGGTGACGTTGCGCGCGAACACGCTGCCGTACTGGCTGTGCCAGGCCTCCTTCTGCCTGGCATCGGGCAGCGGGCCGGTGGGAAGCTTGATCGCGGTCGGCTGGGCCGGAATCTGGATCGGGGTCATCCGGTCGTTCTGGGCCAGTGCCGGCGCCAGGCCGGCGCCCAGCAGGGCGAAGGCCAGGGCGAGGCTGGCGCCACCGCGCCGGGCACGTGAGCCGGCGCGGGCAAGACGGGTCTGCAGGGTCATCGCGTATCTCCGTTGGTTGAAGCGGGACAGGGCCCGCGCGGGTATGCGCACTCGCATCCTTGCCGGTGAAACCACTGCTGCAGCGCGGGCGTGCGGGTACCGGATGGGGCGCGGCCGAGCATACGTCAGGCCCACCAGCGATCACCGCGGTATTGGAAAAAAGCCGCGACCGATACCGCTTTTGGAATCGCTGATGCAGGGGTGCGCGGCTACGCTCTGGCCTGCGTTTTCCGCGCCCCGCGGGAATCAAGGAGGATCCGATGACCCGACCCCTGCGTGCACGCCCGCTGGTGCTGGCGCTTGCCCTGTGCATCGCCGCGCCACACGCCATCGCCCAGACCGGCCCGGCGCAGCCGACGCAGGTGGCCGTGGCCAGCGCCGACACGGCGCGGCGCGCGGAGGAACTGGCCGGCGCACTGGTGGCGAAGATGACCACCGACGAGAAGCTGGACCAGCTGCTCAATGCCGCACCGGCCATCCCGCGCCTGGGCGTGCCGCGCTACAACTGGTGGACCGAGTCGCTGCACGGCGCGATGGGCACGCTGCCCACCACCAACTTCGCCGAGCCGATAGGCCTGGCCGCCACCTTCGACGACACCCTGGTACGGCGCGTGGGGCAGGTGATCGCCACCGAGGTGCGCGGCCTGCACGCGCTGGCGCGCCAGACCGGGCGCACCGGGCGCATGGGCACCGGCCTCAACACCTGGTCGCCGAACATCAACATCTTCCGCGACCCGCGCTGGGGCCGCGGCCAGGAGACCTACGGCGAGGATCCGTTCCTGGCCGCGCGCATGGGCGTGGCCTACGTCAGGGGCGTCCAGGGCGACACCCCGGGCCTGTACGACATCGTCGCCACGCCCAAGCACTACGC
>JBQGEI010000090.1:0-15372 GCA_052039535.1 Pseudoxanthomonas sp. | reverse complement strand
GGTGCGTTGACCAGTGCGATCAGGGCGATGAAGGCCAGCAGCATCGCGCCGATGTTCAGCGCCAGGCGCAGGCCGTCGCCGGCGCCGGCGGCGGCCGCATCGATCACGTTGGCGGTGTTCTTCTCCACCTCCATGCGCACGGTGCCGCGGGTCAGCGGCTCGCCGGTCTCCGGGATCAGGATCTTGGCGATCACCAGGGTGGCCGGCGCGGCCATGATGCTGGCCGCCAGCAGGTGCTTGGCGTAGAACACCTGCTGTTCCGGGTCGCCACCGCCGAGCATGCCCACGTACGCGGCCAGCACGCCGCCGGCGATGTGCGCCATGCCGCCGATCATCATCGTCAGCAGTTCGGAGTGGGTCATCTTCGCGATGTACGGGCGCACGGTCAGCGGCGCCTCGGTCTGACCGATGAACACGCTGGCGCAGACGCTGGTGGTCTCGGCGCCGGACACGCGCATCACCTTGGTGATGGCCCAGGCCATCGCCCGCACCACCGCCTGCATCACGCCCAGGTGGTAGAGCACGCCCATCAGCGCGGAGAAGAAGATGATGGTCGGCAACACCTGGAAGGCGAAGATGAACCCCATCGTGGAGGTGTCCATCAGGCTGCCGAAGATGAAGTTGGAGCCCTCGCCGACGAAGCCCAGCACGCGCACGAAGCCGTGGCTCATGGCGTCGAACACCTCGCGCCCGCCCGGCACCAGCAGCACCACCGCGGCGAAGGCGATCTGCAGCACCAGGCCGGTGGCCACCAGCTTCCAGTCGACCGCACGGCGGTTGCTGGAGAACAGCCAGACAATGCCGATCAGCACGGCCAGCCCGAACAGGCCGAAGCCGATCCGCCCGATTGCCTCGATCATGGGGGTTCCGCAGATGTTAAAGATGTGCGAAAGCGTAGCAGGTCGCCACCGTGCGCGCGTGTACGGTGGCGCATCCGGGAGCCGCCGGCGCGGCATCGCGCGTGGAGCTCCGCGAACGCACGGACAGGATGGAGCGCGCGCCGGGTCGGCCGCGGTGCCTACACTGGCGACCTTCCCGTTCCAGGAGTGACCCCATGCAATACCGCCGCCTCGGCGCCTCCGGGCTGCAGCTGTCCGCGCTGTCCTTCGGTGCCTGGATGACCTTCGGCCGCCAGGTCGGTCGGGGCCAGGCCCGCGAGCTGGTGGCCGCGGCCTGGGACCACGGCATCAACTTCTTCGACAACGCCGAGGCCTACGCCAATGGCGAGGCGGAGCGGGTCATGGGCGACGTGATCGCCGACCTGCGGCTGCCGCGCGATGGCTATTGCGTGTCCAGCAAGGTGTTCTTCGGCGCTGCCGAATCGCCGCGGCCCACCCAGCGCGGGCTGTCGCGCAAGCACGTGGTCGACGCCTGCCACGCGGCACTCAGGCGCCTGCGGGTGGAGTACCTCGACCTCTATTACTGCCATCGCCCGGACCCGGACACGCCGGTGGGGGAGACGGTGGCGGCGATGGACATGCTGGTGCGCCAGGGCAAGGTGCTGTACTGGGGCACCTCCGAATGGCCCGAGGCGCTGATCCGCGAGGCCGCGCGCTTCGCCCGCAGCCACCACATGGCGCCGCCGGTGGTCGAACAGCCGCAGTACAACCTCCTGCACCGCGGCCGCGTGGAGCTGGAATATGCGCCGCTGTACGCCGAACTGGGCCTGGGCACCACGACCTGGTCGCCCTTGGCCTCCGGACTGCTCACCGGCAAGTACGCCGCCGGGCTGTCAGGCGAGGGGCGCCTGGCGCAGCCGGACGCCGGGTGGCTGCAGCCGCTGGTGCTGGGCGAAGGCGAGGAGCGGCGCATGGAGCGGGCCCAGGCGTTCGTCCAGGCTGCCGCCGCCCTGGGCGAGGCGCCCGCTCCGCTGGCGATCGCCTGGTGCCTGCAGAACCCGCATGTCAGCAGCGTGATCCTGGGCGCGAGCCGGGTGGAACAGCTGCTGCAGAACCTCACCGCGCTGGAGGTGGTGCGCCGCCATGATGAGCAGGTCTGGCAGCGGCTCGAGGTGGTGACCACCCGCTGACGGGCATTGACATGCAAATGCGAATTATTATCATCGGCAGGGACGCATCCTTTCCCCGCCGGAGTCCGCAATGAATGTCCATCGCCTGACCCTGCCGTCCCATGTCCGCACTCCCGCCACTGCCAGCCTGCCGCAGGGCGAAGTCGCGCTCAGCAGCGAAGACCTGCTGCGCGGCCAGCGCGAGATCCTGATCCGGCATGGCGACCGCCTGTACCGGTTGCGCCATACCAGCAACGACAAGCTGATCCTGACCAAGTAACCGGTGTTCCGGCTCCCGGCGCCGCCCGTGCCGGAGCAGGCAGGGCGGCGTGCCGGCGCGCAGGGTGGCTTGCGTCGCGGCGTCGAGGCGCCAGCCGGCGCGCAGTCGTCGCCGTGGGCGCCTCGGCCATGCGCCGGGAGGTGCGGGCGCGCCGTCGCGCAGCCCTATACTGGCCTTCGACCAAGGGACGGCTTGCGCCGTGGGGAGCAGGGCATGGGAATTTCGGTTTTCGTCGCGGCGGTGCTGGCCCTGGCCGGCATCATCATCCTGTTCCAGACCGTGCGCATGGTGCCGCAGGGATTCGAGTGGACGGTCGAGCGCTTCGGCAGGTACACCCACACCCTCGGCCCGGGCCTGCACTTCCTGATCCCGATCGTCTACGGCATCGGGCGCAAGGTGAACATGATGGAACAGGTGCTGGACGTACCCAGCCAGGACGTCATTACCAAGGACAACGCCGTGGTCAAGGTCGACGGCGTGGTGTTCTTCCAGGTGCTGGATGCGGCCAAGGCCGCCTATGTGGTCTCCAACCTGGAGATCGCGACCATCGCCCTGGTGCAGACCAACATCCGCACCGTGATCGGCTCGATGGACCTGGACGAATCGCTGAGCCAGCGCGAAACCATCAACGCGCAGCTGCTGGGGGTGGTCGACCATGCCACCAATCCGTGGGGCATCAAGGTCACCCGCATCGAGATCCGCGACATCCAGCCGCCGCGCGACCTGGTCGACTCGATGGCCCGGCAGATGAAGGCCGAGCGCGAGCGCCGGGCGGTGATCCTGGAAGCCGAAGGCCACCGCCAGTCGGCGATCCTGCGCGCCGAGGGCGAGAAGCAGGCCGCCATCCTCGAGGCCGAGGGCCAGAAGGAGTCGGCCTTCCGCGAGGCCGAGGCGCGCGAGCGCCTGGCCGAGGCGGAAGCCAAGGCGACCACGATGGTGTCCGAGGCCATCGCCGCCGGTGACGTGCAGGCGATCAACTATTTCGTCGCGCAGAAGTACGTGGAGGCGTTCGAGAAGCTGGCCACCGCGCCGAACCAGAAGTTCGTGCTGATGCCGATGGAGACCACCGGGATCATCGGCTCGATCGCCGGCGTGGCCGAGCTGGCGCGGGAGGCGCTCTCCAGCCAGCAGCAGTCCGTCGCCGGCCGGCGCGGGCCGCCGCCGCATCCGGGAGCCTGAGCGATGCGCTGGGACATCGCGACCTGGGCGGCGCTGGCACTGGGCCTGATCGCGGCAGAAACGCTCGCGCCCGGTGCCTTCCTGCTGTGGCTGGGCCTGGCCGCCGCGGCGATGTTCGTGGTGGTGCTGGTGGTGCCGGGAATCCCGCTGCTGGCCCAGGTGGCCGCCTTCGTGGTGCTGAGCTTCCTCGCCATCCAGGTCTACCGGCGCTGGTTCCGTGGCCGTGGCCGGCAGAGCGACCGGCCGCTGCTCAACCGCCGCGCCGAGCAGAACATCGGGCTGGCGGTGGTGCTGGACCAGGCCATCAGCGGCGGCCGCGGCCGGGTCAAGATCGGCGATGCCTACTGGGTGGTCGAAGGCCCGGACCTCCCGGCCGGCACCCAGGTGCGCGTTGTGGCGGTGGACGGCATGGTGCTCAGGGTCATCGCCGCCTGAGGTCCGGCGTCGCGCGGCCATGGCGCGCTGCGCGGAATCCTGGCCGGGCTCTGGGATAATGGGCCAAACCATTCGCGTGAGAAGGCCATGACCCGCAAGACCGTACTCAACGACAGCCACCGCGCCCTCGGCGCGAAGATGGTGGACTTCGGCGGCTGGGACATGCCGATCCACTACGGCTCCCAGATCGACGAACACCATCTGGTCCGGCGCGAGGCGGGCATGTTCGACGTCAGCCACATGACCGTGGTCGACCTGCACGGTCCGGGCACGCGGCCGTTCCTGCACCGGCTGCTGGCCAACCAGGTGGACAAGCTGAAGGCCACGGGCAGGGCCCTGTACTCGTGCATGCTCGACGACAACGGCGGGGTGATCGACGACCTCATCGTCTACTACCTGGCCGGGGATTTCTTCCGGCTCGTGGTCAACGCGGCCACCCGCGAGAAGGACCTGGCGTGGATCCGCCGCCAGGCCGAGGGGTTCGAGGTGGAGGTGCGGGAGCGGGCGGACCTGGCGATCATCGCCGTCCAGGGGCCCAAGGCGCGTGCGCACGTCATCGGCCTGCTGCAGGAGGCCGACCGCGTGCGCGCCGAGTCGCTGGGCCGCTTCAGCGCGACCGACGTCACCGCCGCCAGCGGTGCGCCGCTGTTCCTCGCCCGTACCGGATATACCGGCGAGGACGGCTTCGAGGTGGTGCTGCCCCAGGCGCATGCGGTCGCGTTCTGGGAGTCGCTGCTGGCCTCGGGCGTGCGCCCGGCGGGCCTGGGTGCGCGCGACACCCTGCGCCTGGAGGCGGGCATGAACCTCTATGGCCAGGACATGGACGAATCGACCACGCCGTGGGAAGCGGGCCTGGGCTGGACCGTGGCCCTGGACGGCGGCCGCGACTTCATCGGCCGCGCGGCGCTGGAGGCACAGAAGTCCGCCGGCGTGCCGCGCCAGCTGGCCGGCGTGGTGATGGACGAGAAGGGCGTGCTGCGCCATGGGCAGAAGGTGCTGTCCGCCGGCGGCGAGGGCGAGGTGCTCTCCGGCACGTTCTCGCCGACGCTGGGCAAGGCCATCGCGCTGGTGCGCATCCCGGCCGGCGAGCCGGGCCAGGTGCGGGTCGACATCCGCGGCCGCGAGGTGCCGGTGCGGGTGGTGAAGTTCCCGTTCGTGCGCGACGGCCAGGCGCAGCCCGGCGTGCTTGCCTGAGCGGCCTTCCTGCTGGGAAGGTTTACCTCGCAGTGGCCGCTATCTAGACTAGCCGCCGTCCCCATCCCCCCTGCGTCAGCGGAGCCTTCAAATGAGCGAGATCCCCGGCGACCTCAAGTTCCTCAAGTCCCACGAGTGGGCCCGTGCCGAAGGCAGTGGCCGCGTCACCGTGGGTATCTCCGACCACGCGCAGTCGCTGCTGGGCGACCTGGTGTACGTGGAACTGCCGAACGTCGGCGACAGCGTCGAGGCCGGCAACGCGGCGGCGGTGGTGGAGTCGGTCAAGGCCGCCTCGGATGTCTACAGCCCCGTCAGCGGCAAGGTGGTCGAGGTCAACGCCGCCCTGGCCGACAAGCCGGAAACCATCAACGAGGACGCCTATGGCGAAGGCTGGCTGTTCGTGGTGGAGGGCGTGGACGCCGACCAGCTCGCCGAGCTGCTCTCGCCCGACGACTATGCCGAAGTGATCGACGGCGACGACGACTGAGTTCCCTCGCCTTAGCGGTTCCGACGCCCGCCTTCCGGCGGGCGTCTTCGTTTGGGGGCATCGAAGATGCGACGTGGCGAGGCTTCGGCGGCGGCGTGCATCCCCGTCCGCCGGCTCGAGGATCGACGCCACGCGCCCGGAAAGGCGTGCGCAGTTCTGCGCAAATCGGCTTGTGCGACGCGATAAGGAGCGGCGGGGCGGAAAAAATATCCGCCACGCGTGCGACCACCTCCACTCGGCGCGGCGCGCGCGGAGTCGCCCGTCCATGGCCACCGCCGGACCCGGGCAGCAAAACGTGGCTGCAGGAAAACCGCTTGTTTTATGCATCGCTTTGCACGTGCCGCGTCCGGCTGCTGGCTGCGTGCGCCGCGCGCGCACGCGGCGTGCGGCACCGGCGCCACCGGCGACAGGTGAGCGTGGCGTGTAGCGCCGCATACAAATGCGTACGCGGGTGTTGACAGTAAAAAAAACCGTGATTAGGTTTCGCCCAGCAGACGCTGCCTGCCGAAGCGAGTGAGTCGAATCAACACCACAACGCGAAGCACAACCCGGGCATCCGCCATGAAACTCGAACAGGTGGATAAGGCCCGCTTCCCCCAAGCAAAAGCAGCGACCCCCAGCATTCCCGCCCGCGCCACCGCATCGCGCGGGCGTCACCGTATCCGTATCGACGTGCCTGACGCGCCGACGGACTCCCCGCCGCACCTGCGGCGGGCATTCGCGACTGGGCGTTACCCAAACGCAAATCACTGACGAGGAGCTAGACCATGGCTGTGAAGAAAGCTGCGAAGAAGAAACCCGCCGCCAAGAAAGCGGTGAAGAAGGTTGCCAAGAAGGCCACCGCCAAGAAGGCCGTCAAGAAGACCGCGGCCAAGAAGCCGGCTGCGAAGAAGGTCGCCAAGAAGGCCGCCGCGAAGAAGGTTGCGAAGAAGTCCGCAGGCAAGAAGGTCGCCAAGAAGGCGACTGCCAAGAAGGCGGTGAAGAAGTCGACGGCGAAGAAGGCCACCGCCAAGAAGGCCGCGAAGAAGTCGACGGCGAAGAAGGCCACCGCCAAGAAGACCGCCAAGAAGACTGCCGCGAGGAAGCCGGCAGCGAAGAAGGTCGCCAAGAAGGCCACCGCCAAGAAGGCGACCGCCAAGAAGGCGCCGGCGAAGAAGGCCACCAAGAAGGCCGCCGCCAAGAAGCCGGCTGCTCCGCGCAAGCCCGCCAAGAAGAAGCCGGCCCCGGTCGCGCTGCCGGCGACCCCCGCACCGCTGATCTGATCGCTTTCCGGTTGCCGTAGTACCCGATGACTCCCTCCCCGAAGCCCAGCGGGGAGGGAGTTTTTTTATGTGCCGGGGCCGCCGGCCGCGCGCGGAGGGATCAGCGCGGGGAGGCGGAGGCGCGGGTGGAGGACGTGCCGCGCGGCGTCGCGGGTGCCGCGTCGCGCTCCACCCGGAGGTTGTCCTCGCCGAAGTCCACATCCACGTCCAGCCAGCGCTGCGCCGGAAGCCCCAGGGCCTGGTCGATGATGGTGGGCAGCATGCCCGAGGGCAGCCCGCTCTCGCTGTTCCACATGATCGCGATGCCGAGGTCGCGTCCGGGCAGCATCGCCGCCAGCCCGCGGTAACCCTGCACCGCGCCGGCGTGGAACACCACCTCCTCGCCCTGGTAATCGAACACCCGCCAGCCCAGCGCATAGGCCGCCGAGTTGACCCGCTCCCGGCGCCAGCCCGAACGCATCTCGCCCGGGGTCTGGACCACGGGTGCGTGCAGGGTGGCCAGCAGCGGCGCCGGCAGCACGTCCGGCCGATGGCCGGTGTGCGCCAGCAGCCATTGCGCCATGTCGTTGGCGCTGGCATTGACCCCGGCCGCGGGCGGCAGGCGGTAGTACGTCGGCTTGGGACGCAGCGAGACCCAGCCGTTGCGGCTGCGCACGTGCGGTCGCGCCCAGCGGTGGCTGGACTCGATGCCCGGCAAGCCCAGGCTGGCGTCACGCATGCCCAGCGGCTCGAAGATGCGGCGCTGGACTTCCTGCTCGTAGAACTTGCCGGTGGCGGCGAACACGACGTCGCCGATCAGGCTGAAGGCCACGTTCTGGTACGCATAGCACTGGCCGGGCGCGCACTGCATCGGCGCGGTCGCCAGCTTCTGCGCCACCTGGTAGTACTCGGCGTTGCCTTCGATGTCGCGGTCGTAGGCGTTGTGCGCCTTGAGGCCGACGCTGTGGCTGAGCACGTCGGCCACGGTGACCTGGCGGGTGGCCTGCTGGTCGGACAGGCGGAAGCCGGGCACGTAGTCGGCCACGTGGCTGTCCCAGCGCAGGCTGCCGTCATTGACCAGCAGGCCGGTCATAGTGCCGGCGAAGGCCTTGGACAGCGACGCCAGGCGGAACACGGTGTGCCCGTCCACCGGCTCGGGCCGGTTCACATCGGTGACCCCGTAGCCCCTCGCGCTGAGGATCCGGCCGCCCTGTACGATGGTCATCGCCATGCCTGGGACGCGCTGGCCCTGCACCAGGTGCTCGGCCAGCGCCTCGAACAGGGCCACGTCGAAGCCTTCCGCCAGCGGCTTCACCGCACGGGCGGGAGCGTCGCGGTAGGGGAGGGGCTGGGTGGGCGGCGGCGGGGTGGCCGAAAGCGTCGGCGTGCGTGCCGTCGATGGCACCGCCAGGGCCAGCAGCAGGGCCAGCGAGGCGAAGCCCACCGCCCGTGGTGCCAGTGCGCGGCCCTGTGTGGACCGGGGATTGCGCCCGTCTCTCATCGCTGCTGGTACCTGTGATTTACTGCTGCAACGATTCTAGCGCCGGTTTTCCGGAATGCACAAACAAGGAGAAGATGAATGGGCAGTTTGTTGATCCTGTTGGTAATTCTGGGGCTGGTGGTGGTGCTGGCGATGTGGGGCGTGGGCATCTACAACGGGCTGGTCACCGCCCGCAATGCATGGAAGAACGCCTTCGCCCAGATCGACGTGCAACTGCAGCGGCGCTTCGACCTGATCCCCAACCTGGTGGAGACCGCCAAGGCCTACATGAGCCACGAGCGCGAGACCCTCGAAGCGGTGATCGCCGCGCGCGCGGCCGCCCAGTCGGGCCTGGCGGCGGCCAAGGCCAATCCCGGCGACGCCGCCGCGATGGCCGAGCTGGCGGCCAGCCAGGGCCAGCTCAATGGCGTGCTCGGCCGGCTGATGGCGGTGGCGGAGGCCTATCCGGACCTGAAGGCCAACCAGAACATGATGCAGCTGTCCGAGGAGCTGACCTCGACCGAGAACCGGGTCGCGTTCGCCCGGCAGGCCTACAACGACGCGGTGATGGGCTACAACAACCGGCGCGAGACCTTCCCCTCCAGCGTGGTCGCCGGCGCCTTCAACTTCGCACCTGCCGCGCTGCTCGAGCCGCCGGCGGAGCAGGCTGCGCAGGTGCGCCAGGCGCCGCGGGTCCAGTTCTGAGGCGCTCGCCTGCGACCGCCGCGCCCATGGCGCGGCACCGGCGCCCCCCCCGGCCGCGGCCGGCGGCGCGCCCTGCGTCCACCGGCGCTGACAGGGAGCCGTGCCGATGAACTTCTTCGAGCAGCAGCAGATCGCGCGCCGCGGATCGTTCCGCCTGGTTGCCCTGTTCGTGCTGGCGGTGCTGTGTATCGTGCTGGCGGTCGATGCGGTCGTGCTGTTGGTGACCGGCAGCGCCAGCGCGGTGGCCGCCGCCACCGCGGTGACGCTGGCGGTGATCGGCCTCGGCTCGCTGTACCGGATGGCTTCGCTGCGCGGGGGCGGCGCCACCGTCGCCGCCCAGCTGGGCGGGACCTGGGTGCCGGAGGACACGCGCGATCCGGCCCTGCGCCGCCTGCGCAACGTGGTCGAGGAAGTGGCGATCGCCTCCGGCGTGCCGGTGCCGAAGCTGTTCGTGCTCGAGCAGGAGACCGGCATCAACGCCTTCGCCGCCGGTTACGGTGCGTCCGATGCGGCCATCGCCGTCACCCGCGGGGCGCTGGACCGGCTCAACCGCGACGAACTGCAGGGCGTGATCGCACACGAGTTCAGCCATGTGCTCAATGGCGACATGCGCCTCAACATCCGCCTGATGGGCGTGCTGTTCGGGATCATGATGCTGACCCTGATCGGCCAGCGGATCCTGGTGTACGGGCGCCTGGGGCGCAGCCGCGACACCACGCCGCTGCTGGTGGCCGCCCTGGTGGCGATGGCCGTCGGCGCCATCGGCGTGTTCTTCGGGCGCCTGATCAAGGCCGGCATCAGCCGCCAGCGCGAGTACCTGGCCGACGCGTCCGCGGTGCAGTTCACCCGGCAGACGCAGGGGCTGGCCGGGGCGTTGAAGAAGATCGGCGGGGTGGACGAAGGATCGCGCCTGGCCGACCGTGCCGATGCCGAGGAGGTTGGGCACATGCTGTTCGGCCAGGGCATGGCGCTGTCCTCGTGGATGGCGACCCATCCCCCGCTGGTGGAGCGCATCCGCCGGCTTGAGCCGGGATTCGACGCCCGCCAGCTGCAGGCCCTGCAGGCGCGCTGGCACGCCGCGCCGCCGGACGGCCGGGGCGAGGACCTGGCCCTGGGCCTGGCCGCGCGCGACGCGCCGCCGGGCGGACCGCCGGCATTGCCCGGCGCGGGGACGCGCATGCCCCTGGTTCCGGCCGCCGTGGCCGGCCAGGTGGCCGCGCCCGCGGAGGACGACTACTCGCACGCGCATGTCCTGGTGGAAAGCCTGGGGCCGTCCCTGCGCGAGCTGGCACGGCAGCGTGCCAACGTGATGCCGCTGCTGCTCGGCCTGCTGCTGGATACCGGGGCGGCCATCGCGCAACGCCAGCTGCGGGAGATCGCCGCCCGCTGTGGCGATGACATGGCCGCGCAGGCCAGCGCGCTGCACGCCGCGCACCTGCGGGCACTGCATCCGTCGTTGCGCCTGCCGCTGGCCGCGCTCGCCTTCCCGGTCCTGCGGCAACGCCCGCGCCCGGAGCTGGATGCTTTCCTGGAGACCATCGCCGCGGTGGTCCACGCCGATGGCGCGGTCTCGGTGTTCGAGTACTGCCTGTCGCGGCTGTTGCAGGTGCAGGTGCGCGAGGCGCTGGACCCCTCCCGCTACGCCCGCTTCGGGCGCAGCAAGGCGCCTGGCGTTCGGCACGAGTTCGCCACCCTGCTGGCGGTGCTCGCCCAGGCCGGCCATCCGGACGATCCGCAACAGGCGCAGCGCGCCTACCTGGCCGGATTGCAGCGGGTGCTGCCGCGCGACCACCTCGCCTACGCACCGCCCGCCGCCGGCGTGCGGGCGCTGGACGAAGTGTGGGAGCCGCTGGATGCACTGGCCCCGCCAGCCAAGCAGGTGCTGGTGGAGGCGCTGGTGGATGCGGTCTCGCACGACGGCCAGGTCAGCGTGGCCGAGGCCGAGCTGCTGCGCACCGTGTGCGGCGTGCTGCACTGCCCGCTGCCGGCACTGCTGTCGCACTGACCTGCGCGCAACCCCAGGTGGCCCGCCGGGCCCGGCCGCGCCGCCGGCACGGATCCGGGCGAGGCGGTCGCGACAATCCCGCGGTCGTACCTCCGTCCCGACGCGCGCCGGCCGCTGGCGGTGGCCCGGTGCATCGGCTACCTTGCGCGCCTGGCGGCCGGTCCCGGCCGCAAGCCGGCCCACCCAGCACGCATGACCCAGGCTCCCGTCGATCCGAACCGCCGCCGCGGACTGCGGCAGGTGCTGGACCTGCTCGGCGTGGACTCCCCGGCGCTGTGG
Organism: Pseudoxanthomonas sp.; assembly: GCA_052039535.1. Classification (GTDB taxonomy): domain Bacteria; phylum Pseudomonadota; class Gammaproteobacteria; order Xanthomonadales; family Xanthomonadaceae; genus Pseudoxanthomonas. Next base: position 4,079 of record JBQGEI010000090.1, on the reverse strand, counting down.
TGGTCGCTGCTGTACTTCTTCTGCCTGCTGACCGGCTACTACGTGCTGCGCCCCGTGCGGGATGCGATGGGCGCCTCCGGCGACGTGTCCACGGTGTTCCCGCCCGCGGCCGTCGCCTGGGCCGCCGGTCTGGGAATCGACCTGCGCGGGCTCACCCTGCAGGTGCTGTTCACGGCCACCTTCCTATGCATGGTCGCGCTGCAGCCGCTCTATGGCGCGCTGGTCTCGCGCTTCCCGCGGCGGGTGTTCCTGCCGCTGGTGTACCTGGCCTTCATCGCCTGCCTGCTCAGCTTCCGCTGGCTGTTCGAAGCCCAGGTCGACGGCCGCGGCGCGGCGTTCTTCGTGTGGGTGGCTGTCTTCAACCTGTTCGCGGTGACGGTGTTCTGGAGTTTCATGGCCGACGTGTTCGACAACGCGTCGGCCAAGCAGGTGTACGGCTACATCGGCGCCGGCGGCACCGTGGGCGCGCTGCTGGGGCCGGTGATCACGCGCAGCCTGGTCGAGCGGATCGGGGTCGGCGACCTGCTGCTGGTGTCGGCCGGGTTCCTTGCCGTCTGCCTGCTGTGCATCCTGCGCCTGCGCCGTTACGCGGTGGCGCGCGAGCACGCCACGCCGGGACCGGACGGCGAGGTCGCGATGGGCGGCTCGGTGCTGGCCGGCCTGCGCCTGGTGTGGAGCGATCCCCTGCTGCGTGCGCTGGCGGTGCTGATGTTCTTCGGCGTGGGGGTGGGAACCCTGCTGTACAACGAGCAGGCCAACATCGCCCGCCGGTTCCTGGACGATGCCAGCCGCACCGCGTACTACGCCAACCTGGACCTGGCGATCAACCTGCTCACGATCTTCGTGCAGGTAGTGCTCACCCGCTGGCTGCTGCGGCGCTTCGGGGTCTCGCCGCTGCTGCTGGTCCCCGCCGGCGCGATCCTGCTCGGCTTCGCCGTGCTGGCCGCCTCGCCGCTGCCGATGCTGGTGTGGGTGGTGCAGGTGGTGACCCGGGCCAGCGAGTTCTCGCTGGCCAAGCCGGCGCGCGAGACGATCTACACCCGCGTGGACCGCGAGGCCCGCTACAAGGCCAAGGCGGTGATCGATACGGTGGTGTACCGCGGCGGCGACCTGAGCTTCGTGTGGTTGCACAAGCTGCTGGCGGCATGGGGCTCGGGCGTGGTGTTCGCCGCGGGCGTGGCGGTGGCCGCGTGCATGGGGGCGGGGGCATGGCGCGTGGTGCGCGCGCAGCGGGCGCTGCCGGTGCAGCCGCCGCGCGGCTGAGCACGGGCCGGCTACCGGCTCAGGCAGGTCGCGGCGAGATCCACATGTCGATGCGTGCGCTGAACACGGCCTCGCCGGCCCGGTTGCGCGCCTCCACCCGCACCGGCAACGCGTAGCCGGCAGCTGCCGCCACCAGTGGCGCGTCGGCCGTGGCGGTCGCGATGATCGTCCCGGTGGCCTTCTTCAGGTATTCGACCTGCATGCCCCGCGGGATCCAGCGCATGGACGCGGGCAGGCTGGCATCGGTCATCAGCCCCGCCACCAGCTCGGCCAGGTTGCACAGCGCGATCGCGTGGACGGTGCCGATGTGGTTGCTCACCCTGCGACGGTGCCGGATGACGCCCTCGCAGCGGCCCGGCTCGAGCAGGGTGATGCGCGGGGCGATGCTGGCGAAGTAGGGCGCCTTGAAGCAGACCGCGCGCGAGAACAGCCACTGGCCGCAGGGCCAGCGCTGCATGCGCCGGTAGATCCGTAACAGCGGGGCTTCCATCGGTGCCTCCTGCCGATTGCGGGCGTGGCCCGGATACGCGGACGGCGGGTCGAAGCCCGCCGTCCGCGTGTGCCATGACCAGGCGCGGGATCAGGCCCGGACGCGGCCGTCGGCGTCGTGACGGTCGTAGAAGCTCGCCGCGCGCAACTCGTGCACGTCGAAATCGTCCACGGTGATCGTGTCCATCGTGATCTCGCGCAGCTCCTCCAGCAGCGCGCGCTCGGCGGTGGTGATCACGCCCTCGGCCACGGCCTCGTCCAGCTGCGCGCCGAACTCCAGCGCCTCGATGCCCTTGGTCTTGAGCGCCTTGAGGAACTTGCGCTCCACCGGCTCGGCCTGCACCGCCCTGGCCAGGTAGCTGTCGATGCGGCCGCCGGGGTTGTTCTCGCACGGGGTCAGGAAGATGCCCTGGCCCAGGCGGTCCCGGCCCTCGCCCGGGGTCATCAGCAGCGAGGCGACGCGGTGGTTGAGGCGGTCGCCCGGCGCCTCGGCGCGGCGGCCCAGCGGGAACACCAGTGCCCACATCAGCCAGCCGACCGGACGGATCGGGAAGTTGCGCAGCGCGTCGGACAGCGCGTTCTCGATCACGTGGAAGCTGTTGTACATGCTCCAGGCCAGCAGCGGCTTGTCCGCTTCCGGCGTGCCCTCGTCGTGGTAGCGCTTGAGCACCGCGCCAGCCATGTAGAGGTGGCTGAGCACGTCGCCCAGGCGCCCGGACAGCGACTCCTTGAACTTCAGCTTGCCGCCCAGCAGCATCATCGACACGTCGGTCATCAATGCCAGGTTGGCCGAGTACCGGTCCAGCTTGCGGAAGAACGGGCGGGTGTAGTCGTTGCCCGGCACCGCGCCGAACCGCGATCCGGTCAGGCCCAGCCAGAACGAGCGGAACGCGTTGGAGACGCCGTAGCGGACGTGGCCGGCCAGGCTCTCGTCGAAGGCGTCCAGCGCGGCCGCGCGGTCCGGTTCCTGCGCGGCCTTCATCTCCTTCATCACCCACGGGTGGCACAGGATCGCGCCCTGGCCGAAGATCAGCAGGCTGCGGGTCATGATGTTGGCGCCCTCGACCGTGATGCTGATCGGGGCCGCCTGCCAGTTGCGGCCGGCGAAGTTGCGCGGGCCGAGGATGATTCCCTTGCCGCCGATCACGTCCATGGTGTCGGAGATCACCTCCCGGCCCATGCTGGTGCAGTGGTACTTGGCGATCGCCGACGGCACCGACGGCACGTCGCCGCGGTCCACCGCCGCGGCGGTGGCCTGCGACAGCGCGCTGATGGTGTAGGCCTTGCCGCCGATCCGCGCCAGCGCCTCCTCCACGCCCTCGAAGCGCCCGACCGACAGGCCGAACTGCTTGCGGATGCGCGCGTAGGCGCCGGTCACGCGGGCGCCGAACTTGGCGCCGCCGGAGGCGGTGGAGGGCAGGGTGATCGAGCGGCCCACGGCCAGGCACTCGTTGAGCATGTTCCAGCCCTTGCCGGCCATCTCGGCGCCGCCGATCAGCTGGCTCAGCGGGATGAACACGTCGCGCCCGCGGATCGGGCCATTCTGGAACGGCGAGTTCAGCGGGAAATGGCGCCGGCCGATCTCCACGCCGGGGGTCTCGCGCGGCAGCAGCGCCAGGGTGATGCCGATGTCGCGGGTGTCGCCCAGCAGGCCATCCGGGTCATACATGCGGAAGGCCAGGCCGATGAGCGTGGCCACCGGGGCCAGGGTGATGTAGCGCTTGTCGAAGGTCAGGCGCACGCCCAGCACGTGGGCGCCGTTCCACTCGCCCTTGCAGACGATGCCGAAATCAGGGATCGAGGTGGCGTCGGAGCCGGCGAACGGACCGGTCAGGCCGAAGCACGGCACCTCCTGTCCCACCGCCAGGCGCGGCAGGTAGTAATCCTTCTGCTCCCGGGTGCCGTAGTGGTTGAGCAGCTCGCCCGGGCCCAGCGAGTTGGGCACGCCCACGGTGGAGCTGACCACCGAGGAGATCGAGGCGATCTTCTGGATCACCTTGTGGTGGGCCAGCGCGGAAAAGCCCAGGCCACCGTATTCCTTGGGCACGATCATGCCGAAGAAGCGGTTCTTCTTGATGAACTCCCACATTTCCGGCGGCAGGTCGGCATGGACGTGGGTCAGCTCCCAGTCGTTGACCATGCGGCACAGCTCTTCCACCGGGCCGTCGAGGAACGCCTGCTCCTCCGCGGTCAGCTGCGGCTTCGGGTAGTCGAGCAGCATCTGCCAGTCCGGATCGCCGGTGAACAGCTCGCCCTCGAAGCCGACCGAGCCGGTTTCCAGCGCGATCCGCTCGGTCTGGGACAGCGGCGGCAGGATGCGGCGGAAC